>WIAF01000009.1 GCA_014055465.1 Nitrospira sp. CR1.1 | reverse complement strand
ACGGGAAGCGGTTCGATATGTACAACGATACCGTGTTGGGCTTCAACAAGTCGGGCAAGGAAGTGGCGCGGATCCAGGTCGAAGAGCCGATCTACATTCGGCCGGCCGAACGCGTGAACTGGCTGTAGAGAAATCGGAAGCAGTCGGGAGGGGCAGGCCGGTGCTCCTCCCGGCCCTTCGTCTGCGTTCTGCCTGACGGGCTCAACATGATTGGAAAGCCTCGCGCAAATTCATGGACATACGTGGTCGGTTTATCGGACTCGTTCTCGTCGCTACGGTCGCGCTGGCCTTCTCGTTTCTGGGGCATGTGTGGTTATTTGAGCAATGGCGTATCCAGCAGGAGCGGCAACTCCATCGTTCGACCATTCTCACGGAGGTCGTGCGCCTGCAACGATTGGTGATGGATGTGGAAACGAACTTTCGCGGGTATCTCCTCACGGAACAGCAATCGTTCCTCGAATCGATCAATCAGGCTGAAAGCCGGCTGGAAACCGGCATGGCAACTTTGACCGAGCTCACGGCCAATGTGCCCGGTGTGCAGGCCGGAAGAGGAGTGCTGTTTGCTCGTCTCAAAGAGTTCATCGAGAGCAAGAAGACACTCATCGCCGTGGTCGGGACGGATAGGCAGGAGCAAGTCCGCTTTTATGTGCGAGGCGGGAGCGGTCGAGCGTTATTCTTGACCATCGAAAAGGCGATCGGTGATTTCGAGATGCGAATCGAACGCGAAATCCCGTCGGCATCCCTCACGTATGAAGCATGGCTGAAACGGGCTCGATGGCAGTTATTATTTTGGGAGAGCCTGGGAGTCATGGTGTGCGTCTACCTCACGAGAGCTGTAGGCCTTCCCAAAAAATCCTATCTTGAACGACGCGCTCGCATTCCTCTGTGAAGTATCTCCAGAGTCCTGTTCTTTCTGTTTCCACCGCAGACATATCCAAGGCCGAAACCTCCGCTTCGAGAAAACCGCACAGTGCGATCTGTGCGAATCCGCTCACTTTGTGGCCTCACGACCGCAAAAAACGGTGAATTCTCTTCATATCGTGATGGCATACGCCTTGCTCTACTGGCTGGTATCACGGTGAGCGCGATTAAAACGGAGAAAGGAGTCGAGACATGGTCAAGATCATCAAGAAAGTTGGAGATCGAGAGTTAGCCTGGGCGATGTTGGCCGTAGCGGCGGTAGCCCTGTGGAGCACGTGGGGGCTTACCAGCTAAGCGCTCCAATCGGCGATTCGACCGATTCGTTTGAGTGTAGCCCTTGTCCAGATGCGTGTGCGTGAATGTTTCTTGGGTCCCCGCTATCCAGTAGACTCTTCCCTCTCCTGACCATCCAGTAGTTCCTTCAAGACCACCGCCTGATTGTGCTCCAGATCTGACGCCCCGAACAGCAGCGTGAGCGTCCGCGCTCGAGCCAGCCTGGCGAGTTCCTCGATAGCGCTGCGCTGTTCCCGTTGTGCCAACTCCTCGCGGTAACGAGCGCGAAATTCATTCCATTTTAGCGGATCATGGCCGAACCATTTGCGGAGCGCGGTGCTCGGGGCTAATTCCTTTCGCCAGCCGTCAAGCCGTGCCCGCTCTTTTGTACAGCCCCGCGGCCATACCCGGTCGACCAATATTCGAATCCCATCGTGCGGATCCGGTTCGCTGTATACGCGTTTGATATGAACCACGGCGATTCCAGGTTAGAGCAGAGTAGCTAGATACTCTGTAATGTCTACGGACGTCCTGATGGAGGCGCCCAGCAGATCATGACGGATGACCGAAGAATAGTCGACCCGCCGTTCTCTTCGACAGGGAGGGTCGAAGGAGCAGGGGAGGTGTGTCCGCCATGATCGTCATTGCTTCCGCGATGGGGCGACGTGTGAATCGCAATGGTATTTCTAGTCATCAGCTGTTCGGCCGTGAGCTCGTTCAGGTCATGCCATCCGGCGAGGGCAGAGAGGATGTCAAACTCGCTAATGAACCCCACCTAGGCGCCGTGATCATCGACGACGGGAGCGCCGGAAACATGAGCGGATAGCATTGCGATTGTGATCTCCATTCTGTCTTGTCCGAAACCAAATTGTATCGCATTTGCCCCCACAATTTGGCCGACGGTTTTGAAGCCGCCTGCTGGAATGCCCACGCGAGGCATAACGACTCCGTTCTTTCTGAGGTTCCTTCTTCTCCCTGTCGTTTCCGTTCAGCAAGCCAGGTGCCAGGTCGGGTGATGATGCGGATCAGTGAATTTAACTGCAAACGATTCGCGAAAAGACAGTGGAGCTTGGAGCGATTTCGCACGAGATGCACTGTGCGAAATGCTTCAACTCCAATGGGGGATTACGTGATCCCCACTCCGTAGCATCGCTCAGAGCGGGAATGCCTTCGACGCATGTCCGCAATCGATAGGACCATATATTGCAAAGCTATTTGGCACGACTAGAACTCCAGCAGGCGCACCGTCAGGTTCTGGTGCAGGGGAGGCGCGATGATTCGTCAAGCTGGTTCCCCGGGTGATGATGTGATCGACAACCAAATTTTAGTGCTGCTGCACCACCATCGGCGATTGACCTTCCTCACCCTGGCTGACGCGCTTCCCCTGTACACGTGGCAATCACTGTTCGCGGCGTTGAACCGGTTGAGGACTCAAGACCAGGTCGAACTGTTGCCCCTGGCTGCGGATTACGAAGTGGTTTGGCGGCATGGTTGCGAGGAAGAACCTCTGTTGTCGAAGGGGGCGTATCTGCAGGTGCAATGATGCGCGTGTCCTGGCCGGTTCTTCTTGGATGCCTTGCCCTAGCGGGAGCCAGCCAATTGGCCGGATGCGGGAACACCGCCCCTGTGTTCGACCTGAAGACCGACGATCCGGGACAGGATCAAGGAAAGATTGCTGAGTTCTATGCGCATGAAGCCACGAGGCTGAGACAGATGGCGCAGGATTACGACCATCGTGTGGCCGTGTATGAGCGCCTATTTGGTCCTCACTCCGATTGGGTCGAAGGCACGCGCCTCTTGGCCCAATCGTACGAGGCTGCGGCGCAGGAGCAAGAGCGGATAGCCGCTCGCCATCAGCGTCTGCATGACCGGCGTTCTCAAGCTGCATACCAGGAATCCCGCTGAATGGCATCGGAGCAGGAAGGGGGAGCCCATGTGGCGATATACGACCATCGGATTGATCATCGCAGGGTTGTGCGGTCTGGCGGGTTGTGGAAACACGGTCAGTCCGGGACAGCGCGGTCTCCGCTGGTACCCGTTAACCGAAGGGCTGACGACCGAGACCTTAAAGTCGGGGTTCTATTGGAGAGCCCCCTGGAATGATGTCTATGTCTATGACGTGCGGCTGCAGAGCTACACGGAAATGGTCGATGCGCTGAGTTCCGACGATCTCCTGGTCAAGTTGAAGGCGGCGATCATCATGCGCCCGATTGCCGAAGAAGTGTATTTCCTCGCGCAGGAGATCGGGCCGGACTTTTATCCCAGGGTTGTCCGACCGGAGCTGTTGGCCGCGGTGCGCAGCGTCGTGTCGAACTATCCGATGGTCGCGGTTCCTGAAATGAGCGCGGAGATCGCCAGTAAGGTTCAGGCGGTCGTGGTGGAAAAACTCAAGGGGCGTCATCTGGAGGTGCATAGCGTCGCGCTCGCCGATATTGAATTGGCCAAGATCGTTCTGGAGGCGGTGGAGCGCAAACAGGCGAAGGAGCAGGAAAAAGAACAAAAGGAATTCGAGCTCGTCATTGCGGAAAAGGAAGCGGAGATCGCCAGGCGGCGGGCACGGGGCGAGGGCGATGCGATTCGAATCAGATCGGAAGGCGAGGCCGAGGGGCTGAAGATTCGAGCGCTGGGCCAGGCGAATGCGCAACAAACGATTACAAAAACCCTGACCCCGGAATATCTGCAGTACAAGCTGTACGACAGTCCCAACGCCAAAATGGTGTTGCTGCCTGATCATTTACGCGTGCCCATTCTGATCAACCCGGACCAGGATCGCGGGACGAAGCCGGCTCCTGAGAGCCTCATGCGCATGGAGCAGGACCTGATGGGCCGGGGACGCTAAACCCCCTCATGGATGGTGATCGATCGAAGGAGACGAAGCATGGCATGTAGCCGGTGTCAGGGCCTGATGGTGGCCGAGACGCTGTTCAATCCGACTGAAGGGGTGACCCATACGTGGGTGCTGGTCGCACGCTGCCTGAATTGCGGCAATCTGGAAGATGCGTTGATCCGGCTGGCCCGCGGCATCTCCGCCCGTCTGGTAGGCCGGCGCACCAGGCCTGGCCCGCAGCGGAGAGGGGTGTGGAGTGAGGAGATCCGCGGACGGCCAAGGAAATGAAGGGGCTGTCCGCACAGGGTGAGACAGGTTGGCGGCTACGGACTGTTGCGAGGCACCAGAAAGAAGGAGGCGCCATGGAGGGCTACGGGAAGCGCGTACTGATTGCTGACGATGAAGAAAGTGTGCGGCGGTTGGTTGCGGTCGTGCTTGAGCAAGCCGGGTATATTGTCTATGCGGCAGTCGATGGCGTCGAGGCGTTGGGCGAGATGAAGAAACGGCGTTTTGATGCGGTCATTTCTGATTTTCATATGCCCCGGTTGGACGGCGAGCAATTCCTCCTGCTTTGTCGCCTGATGTGGCCGGACATACCGGTGTTGCTGCTGTCGGCTGAGTTGCGGGAACTCCCCCCGTCCCTCAAGCAGCAAGGCGCGCGGATCCTGATCACGAAGCCATTCTCTCCGCAGACGTTGTTACGGGCCTTGCAGGAGTCGGTCTCATTGCCCGATAGCGACCGACTATCCGAGCGTATTACGTCACACGCCTCATAAATTTCATCTCCAGTGGCTCGACACCGGTAAGTTGTCTCGGTGCGCAGGGTGAGCCTCGCATGCCTGCCACATCGCAACGAGTGTGCGTCCCATCCATAATCATCCCGCTGCATTGCCTGTCGGTTTCGTCATTGACTCGGCGCGAAGGAGCTGGAGAGTCTCCAGCGATCCGACGGCGCGATTCCGCACGGGCCGAGCGGTGCGGAATCTGCGAGGTATTGGGTTTTCGAGGTGATGCTCGCCGTTCTCGATACCGATGCGAGAACGGCCGCCAGTGTTTGTGGGCGCTTTGCGCGCCCTTCTCCCGCAGGACCATATCTTGCTTTGATCAATGGTGTAGTGGCGCTACGGACCGGCGGAAAAGAGGAGGGCTTATCATGAACGCTCAGCTGTCCCAGGCTTGTGTCATTCTGGCGTTGAGTACGCTTGTCGGGTGCGCGGGCATGTCGGACACCAAGTCGTTGTCCGTCCAATCCGGTGTGTTGGCGCCGGGGACGGCGCAAGGGGCATCCGAAAGTCGGCTTCAATGGCATGCAGAGGCGCAAGAACTGCGGGCATTTGCCGATCACCATGAGGTAGAGGCCGAAATGTTGTTGCAGCACCCATGGCCGGCGGATGCTCGGTTGATCCAGCAGCGGCGGGCGCTCGCCCGACAGTTGCGGGTGGCGGCGGAGCAGATCGAACAACGGGCTGAGGAGATGCCATAGATCTGAGCGGAGTCCGACTCGGCCGCAGGAAGGATCATTTCATGCGTGACCGGTTGGTGCTGATGCGGGGAGCGGTGCTGGCTGTCCTGCTGATCGCTAGAAGCATGGAGAAGGCTCGCTCAGCGATCGACATTGCGAGCGGAGCCGGCATGACCTTTCCGTTCGACCTCCGGCAGGTGTGAGGCACGGGAGCCAATCATGGCGTGTCTTTTCGGAGCCTGGACCTGGCGAATGCGGACGTGTTCGGAGGAAAGGTCGGGCATTTCTTTGATGACAAGGGCCGGGAGTGGGTTGGCGTGGAGGTCGAAGGGTTCGTCAGCCATCCGCGTGTAACCCATCAGACATCGTCCGGATCTCCTGCTCCGTCTGTGGTGGCGGGAACCGGCGAGCCCGTCCGCATTGTGACGACCGCGCTCAATGTGCTCGCTTGATATCCTCATGGCCGGTTGCAACCTTACCCAGGAATCGGCTTGGCGGCGGTGAGCGCCACGGTGTCAGGTCCGGGCCTGGCCGTCTCCGATTCATCCCCCGGGCTCAGTCTTCCTGCCGGGGTCAAGCTCTTGCTGAACGAAAGGGCCGCCGTGTTTTGTGAAAGGCGTCTACCAGGCGCCGAGATCTATCGCAGGAGTGGCCTGGCATTTCAGGTAGTCAGAACGAGCGGCAACGAGGAGACGAGGCCATGAATGATGGAAGGCCGCAGAATGATGAATCGGGGTGGAGACCGCGGTGTGGACGTATTTGCAGCAATGTCGGATTTGCTCGATGGCGGAATTATTTCGCCCTGTGCCGGCGTTCACGGCCAATCAATTGTTCCTGACTGTGGAGCGGCTGAGCCGCGAAGACAAGGTGGCGCTGCGGTACAGGAACCGTACTGAATATGTTATGGTGAGGTCGAGCATCGTAAACAAGGGGCCTTGCGAAATGTCGGGCGTACCGTTTGGAGACTAGACATGAGGGAAAAGGGTATGAAAAAGAAGGCCGCGCCGAAAAAGGCCGCCACGCGACCGGCGAAGCAGGCCGGTAAGGCATCAGCCCCGGCGAAGCGTTCGGGGCCTGTGCAGGATATTCAAGTGCGGATTGCGGCCAGGGCGCATGAGCTGTATGAACAACGGGGCTGCCTGGACGGGTATCACCTGCGTGATTGGCTGGAGGCTGAACGGGAAATTTTGGGTCACCCGGTCGAGATGGACAAATCTTCCGAACGCGTGTAGCCCTCTCTCCCGACCGATGGATCGCCGGCCTTGTTCTCCATGCCTGTCACAGGCGCTTGTGGGTCGGGTTCGATGTGTCCTGCCGTTCGGTCATCTCATAGTCCCTTCCAGCTGATCGACCATACCTGAAATCGCATCGAAGCCGGATTGCCAAAACGGGTGAGAGTTCATGTCCACCCCCACCTCGGCAAGGATGGCCTGAGGCGCTTTCGACCCGCCAGCCGCGAGCAGGTCCAGATATTTGGGGACGAATGCGCCGCCCTGTTCCTGGTACATGCGATAGAGCGCCAGCACGAGCAGGTTCCCGAAGCTATACGCATAACAGTAGAACGGGCTGGCATACAGATGCGGGATGGTGAGCCATTCCCATTGGAACTCTTGCGGCACGCGCAGCGATTTTCCGAATTGCTGCCTGAGTAAGGTCATATAAGCGCTCGCCAGATCGTTCGTCGTTGCGCCGTGGGCCACCATGTCGTGGGCAGTCCGTTCGAAGGCCACAAAGTATGCCTGCCGCATGACTGTCGCGTAGATATCATCCAACTGATTGATGAGCAGGCTCTGCTTCACGGACGTGCTTGTCTCCGAGGCCATCAAGGCATCGGAAAGAATACGCTCGCCGAACACAGACGCCGTTTCCGCGAGCGGCAGCGTCGAGTGGAAGGTGAAGACATTGTGTTCCTCCGCCATCATGGCGTGAACGGCATGGCCTAATTCATGGGCCATGGTGGCAATGTCGCGCGCCTCGCCGGTGAAATTCAGCATGACATAGGGCGTCAGGCTTGGCGTCACGCTGTAGCAATAGGCGCCGCCCATTTTTCCCGTCTTCATGCGCGCATCGATGTGGCGATCGGCAAAGACGCGTTGCGCGAGTTCGGCAAGGTGCGGTGAGAAGCCGTAATAGGCGTCTAATACCATCCGGACCGCATCCGGGTATCGGTAGGTCTTTTGTTCCGCCCGGTGCGGCGCATAGATGTGGTAACGGTTCATCGTGCTGATCTTGCACAGCCTGGCCTTGAGCTTGAAGTAGCGTTGGAAGATCGGGGAGTTTTTCATACAGACGGCTAAGAGCGCTTCCACCGCGGAGTCGGGAATATCGTTACCGAGATTCCGGGAGGCCAGCGGTGTCTTGAAATGGCGGAGTTGAAGGTTTTCCGCCTTCCAATCATTGATCAACGTCTTATAGATCTCTCCGAGCAGATCCTGCTGGGATTCGTACACGCGATACATTTCCCGGTAGGCGGCTTCACGCATTCCGGCTTTCGGGCTTCTCAGGTAGGCCGTCAACGCTTCGCGGTTCATGGTCTTTTTCTTGCCGCCGACGCGCAGTGTGAAGGTGAAGCCGTTGGTGACCACATCGTAGAGCTGATGCACGGCGCTTTGTCCGGTGATGTTCTTGATGTTGATGATCTTCTCTTCCGGTTCCGAGAGCGTGTGCGGTTTGAAGCGCCGGATCGTTTCCAGGTGATACCGGAAGTCCCCGCTGTTCGCCATCAAGCGTTCCGCATTCTTCTCATCGACACTTTGCCACCACAGATCGAAAAACAGGAGGCGATTTTGGAGAGTCGTGAGGTGCTCCTCCACTTTGGTCTTGAATGACCGGGCCTGCAGCTGCTTGGTATCCTCAGAAAACCAGAGATACGAGTAGGCTCCCAGCCGGCCGGAATCTCTGGCGATCTGTTCCGACAGGGTCAGGAGATTCAAGAAGCTCTGTTCGGGCATGGTCGCGGAGAGGTCTGGGCGCGCCGCTTCGAAACGTGCAACCTTGACGCTCAGGTCTTTCAGATATCGGTCGAATTGTTTCACGGGATCGACGACGAGGTCGGAGAGGTCCCAGCGGTCGGCAAACTCGCGGGACGCAGTGGTACGACGGGATGATTTTGCAGACGCAGTCTTGCGCAAAACGGTCATGGTCGAGGCTCCTACAAAGTGAGTGATAGCCGGAATCATACCATCCCCGTCGCTTCAGGGCGTGTAGATTCTTTGAGGGCGCACTCATCCGGCCGATGCACCGTTGACAGGTCTCCCTTGAGTGTTACAATCCGTCCCATGGTGGGACATGACTGAACAAGAGATCAATCGGGCGATCCAATATGTGACGGCGGCGACCTCGTATGGCCGGGACACGGTGGCGGAGATACTCCGGACGGGACTGTCGGAGCTGTCGCAGTTATCGACACAATCGACCCGGCGGTTCGAGCGTGAAGATTTGATGGGCTATCTCTGTCAGTGGACGATGAAACGCACCGGCCACCCGGAGCCGTTGGTGCGCGAAGTGCTGGATGGGGCAGGCCGCTGGTTGGATGATGTGGCGACGACATTAGCCGAGCAGCGCGAAGCGGAGGCCAATGCCGGGGATGACGATGAAACCGGAGCCGCATCGGCGTGAGGTATTGGTTATGTGTGCATCGTGACAGGTCGTTCGTCAACAGCGCCAGATGCGAGCGCCGTTCCTGTCGAGAGCTGCTTAATCAACGACGTGGAGGGTCAGGCGGGGAGAGAGCCCTTCAATAGTTCGAGGTTCTTGGTTACCATCGCGTCTCCATTCTTCGTGGACACATCGATCCCCTGGTCTGACACCTGGCGGCATTCGTCGACACGGTTCAGTTTCAGCAGCGACTGTGCCAGCGCGTAGTACGCTGCGGAATAGGTCGGTTTCACCGTGATGCACTGCCTCAAGGCCTTCGCGGCTTCCTCGAAGTTGGCATCTTCCATATACGCTTTTCCCAACCCGAACCAGGCGACATCGTCGTCCGGCTCAATAGCTAAGACTCGCTTCAGGGGTTCAATTCTTGGATTCGGCATGGCATCTCCGGGGTGAGTCGGCAAGGGTGCGAGAACCGTAGCACGCGTTTCCGCACATTGTCTACGCTCTTTCCTGCATGATAGGCTGAAGAAACTGTTCATGTCTCGTGAGGGATTTGCGTGTATGGCCGATGGCGTATCGCTGAGGTCAGAACACCGTTATCTGCTCCTGCTTGGCATGTAACGTGGCACCTTTCACGCTTCACGCACTCTGAATATGGGAACAACCGGTCTTGTTTACGATCCCCGCTATCTGGCGCACGACATGGGCGCCGGACACCCGGAGTCGCCCAACCGGCTTCGCGCGATCATGCAGAGGTTGGAGCAAAGCGGGTTGGCCGCTGAGCTGACGCGCATCGCGCCGCGAATAGCCGAGGATGAATGGGTGACTCTGGTCCACCGCCCTGAGTATGTCGAGCACCTCAAGAGAGAAGCGCCGACCAGCGGACGGATATCCCTGGATGCCGATACCTCCATGTCGCCCGGATCGCTGACCGCCGCCTATCTGGCCGCGGGCGGGGTCCTAGCCGGTGTGGATGCCATTATGGCCGACCAGGTGCAGCATGTGTTTTGCGCCGTACGTCCCCCGGGCCACCATGCCGAATCCGGGCGGGCCATGGGCTTCTGTCTGTTCAACAACGTGGCCATTGCGGCGCGCTACGCGCAGAAACGCTACGGCCTGCAGCGGGTCTTGATCGTCGATTGGGATGTCCATCATGGCAATGGCACGCAGCATAGTTTCGATGCAGATCCCTCGGTCCTGTTTTTGAGTACCCATCAGTACCCGCATTATCCCGGAACCGGCCGCGCGACCGAGTCCGGCATCGGCGCGGGCGAAGGCTTCACAATCAACGTGCCGATGGAAGCGGGCGAAGGCGACGACGAATATCGGGCGGTGTTTCAGAAAGTCCTGGTTCCTGCCGCCGAGGCCTTCAAGCCGGAGCTGGTCATCATTTCCGCCGGATTCGATGCGCATCGGGATGATCCCCTGGCCAGCATGGGCGTCACGGAAGATGGGTATGCGGAGCTGACGTCGATCGTGGCCGGCATCGCCGGTCGGCATTGCCGGGGACGGCTGCTGTCCTCGCTTGAAGGAGGATACAATCTGACGGCCCTGGCGGCTTCGGTGGAGCGGCACATTCGGGCGCTGGTGGCGTCATGAAATGGCAGCTAAAGCTGTTGCTCGGCATCGCGGTGATCTCGGGACTGGGCTACCTCTATTACACCGAGGTGAAACCAGTCGTCATTTTCGGGCTCCGGTCCGACTATGCGCATGCCATTCCGTTTCAGAAAATTCCTGAAGGGTTGACCAGCTTGAAGGCTGAATCCTGCGGACAATGTCATCGGGAGATTTATGAGGAGTGGAAGACCAGTATCCATGCGCATGCCTATGAAGACCCATTTTTTCAGGCTTACTGGAAGAAGGATAAGCACATCTGGGTCTGTTTGAACTGCCATACGCCGCTGGAGAATCAACAGCCGACATTGGTGAAGGAGATCCCGCGAGGCCGCGTCGAGAAGGCGACGCAGGAACCAAATCCCCATTTTGATGCCGCACTGCAAAAAGAGGCGATCACGTGCGCGGCGTGCCATGTGCGCGACGGGGTGATTCTCGGGCCCTTTGATGATTCGGCCGCGCCACACCCGACACAATTCGATCCGTCATTCCGCACCGCGCAGTTTTGTTCGCGTTGCCACAATGTCGTCTCAGGGCCCGCGCAGTTCTACAATGTGGGGCCCTGCGGCACCTACGCCGAGTATGAAGGCAAGTATTTCATGCAGGAGCGGGGTTTTATCTGCCAAAGCTGTCATATGCCGGAGGTGGACCGCCCGGTGGCCGAGAATGGGCCGATCAGGCGGGGGCGCCGGCATCTTTGGCGCGGCGGTCATGATCCCGACATGGTGAAGCGGGCGGCGGCGATTCAGGTGAAAGTCGATCCCCCCAGGCCCAAGCCCGGCGAGCAGGTGACGGTGGCCCTAACCCTCATGAACGCTGGAGCGGGACATAAGCTTCCCACTGGCGATCCCGACCGGCACTTTACCGTCGAGTTTACGGTGAAAGACGGCAATCAGCGCATTCTCGCTGAAAAAAGTCATACGATGGGCCGCTGGATTATGTGGCAACCGGCCATTGTGGAGTTGTACGATAACCGCCTGCTTCCTCTGGCGAGCCGGGACTATCAATTTGCGTACCGGATGCCGGAGGCGTCGAAGGGGTTGACGTTGAAGGCTCGTGTTCGGTACCACATTCTGACCGACGGTCAGCATGACATGTTGAAGACAAAATACGGCCTCATGGCGGACGATCCATACGCCTTCACGGTCTATGAGCGCGAGGTGCCGCTCAACGAAGACCTGGCGGCCGCATTCGTCGATCCGTTGCCTGAACCGCCGCCGATGGCGTGTGCACATCCACCAGTCCCACGAGGGTAAGTATTCACCGACCGAGATCGAGGAACCCATGCAACATCCATTACTCATAGACTGTGAGACGCTTCAGAAACGTTTAGGACAACCAGGCCTAGTGATCATCGATGTGCGGGGACGGTCCACCTACGAGTTCGGCGGCCATATTCCCGGCGCCGTCCATTCCACCTGGCACGAATATAGTGATCCGGAGGCCATCGCCAAAGGCCTGCTGGATCCGGACCTAAAACGGATCGAGAAACGGGTGCAGTCGCTCGGGGTCAACCGGGACAGCGAGGTCGTTATCTATTCCAATCCGTTCGACAACTGGGGCGATGAAGGCCGCATGTTCTGGATGTTGGAATACCTGGGCCATGCAAATATCAAGGTGCTGGATGGCGGATGGGTCAAGTGGATCCACGAGCGCCGCCCGTTCGAACATGGCGCAGTCCGGCCCACGCCCGGCAATTTCACGGTTTCGCCTGTGGCCTCGGCGATCATCATGAAGGATGAGTTGAAAGGGATTGTGCGAAACCCCCATTCGACGACGACGCTTGTGGATGCGCGGAGTCTGGAAGAATACCTCGGGAAGGAAGTGTCCGGCATTCCGAGACCCGGCCATATACCCGGTGCGGTGCATGTCGCATGGAGCGGATTTCTCAATGCGGATGCCACGGTGAAGGATCTGGCGGCCATTCACGAGCAGCTGGCACTCAAGGGGCTGAATCCGAAACATGAAACGGTGTGTTACTGCACGGGCGGGGTGCGTTCGGGGTGGCTGTATTTTGTGCTGCGCCTCGCGGGGTATGAGCGGCTGCGTAATTATCCGGGTTCCTGGTGGGAGTGGAGCCGGGATTTCGCCTGCCCGGTGGAGAAGGATCTGCTCGCGTTGCAGAAATTGCTTGGCCTGTCGGAGTCGCAGGTGCCGACCGGCATGCGTCCGTCTTGACAGGATAGGGGGCCGTCTTTATGCTGAATTACAGCGGATCTGGATTCATGCAGTGCACATACTTACAAGAGGAGGCGTTTCATGCAGACTGCTATGTGGCGGGGAGTCGTAATGGCTGGAGTCATGGTGGCGCTCGTTGGAGCGCCGATGGTGTCCAGCGTGGTCTTCGCGGCGGGAAATAAACATCAAGCGGAAGCCGTGGAACATGCCAAGGAAGCGGTGGCGCATGGAAAGCAGGGCCATGCGGATGCCTTGGTGAAGCATGCCGAAGCGGCGCTCAAGCATGCCGAGGGTGCAATGGCGGAGACCAAGAATCCTCATGTGGGCGAAGCTATCAAGGGCCTGAAGGACGGGATCGAGCACGGCAAGGCCGGTCATGCGGATGTGGCGACCAAAGCGGTCGAGAATGCCCTTCCCCATCTGTCCGAAGGTATGTAACCAGTTCTTGCGCATCGACGACGCGTACGATAAAACGGGCAGGGGTATCCCTGCCCGTTTTTCTTTGGAGAAAGGCAGCATGATGCGGGTCGGATATGTTCAATATGATCCGGTGTTCGGCGCGGTCGCGCACAACCTCGATGTCGTGACGGCTCATCTTGAGCAGGCGGAGACCGATCTCATGGTGTTGCCAGAACTGTTTGCCACCGGCTATCAATTCACGTCGCAGGAGGACGTGTCGGGATTGGCGGAACCGGTGCCGGATGGGCCGACGACTCAACGACTGCTGGCGATTGCCGCCCGCCGCAAGATGACCATCGTCGCTGGGTTGGCGGAACGGGCGGGCACAAGGTATTTTAATTCGGCGGTGGTGGTCGGGGAAAAAGGATTCATCGGCTGTTACCGGAAGACGCATCTTTTTTTCGAGGAAACCCTGTTCTTCAGCCCGGGGGATAGCGGCTTTCAGGTGTGGGATATCGGTGTCGCCAAACTCGGCGTGATGATCTGCTTCGACTGGTACTATCCCGAGGCGGCTCGCACCCTGGCTCTGCTGGGGGCGGAGATCATTGCCCATCCGTCCAATCTGGTTCTGCCGAACTGTCCGGACTCCATGGTAACACGGTGTCTGGAGAACCGCGTGTTCAGCGTCACGGCAAATCGGGTCGGCAGCGAGGCCCGCGGCGGAAAAGATCGGCTGACGTTTATAGGTCTGAGTGAAATCGTCAGCCCCAGGGGAAAAATTTTGCACCGGGCACCGCATGACCGCGAAGACGTGACGATTGTCGAAATCGATCCTGCGGAGGCGAGACAGAAGGCGCTCAATACCTACAACGATCTCCTGCGAGATCGCCGCCCATCCATGTATGGCGGCTGAGAAAGATCGCTTGCGTTTCATGACTCAACTTGCGCCACTCACGGCCTCACGGTAGGATGAACCATGATAACTCCCCTCAGTAAAGGCGTCTTGCTTGTGGCGGCGCCGGCGTTGAATGATCCCAATTTCAGGCAGGCGGTCGTTCTGCTGTGTGAGCATGGGCCTGAAGGTGCACTCGGGGTGATCGTCAATCGTCCGACGGCCATGTCCATCTCCGAAGCGCTGCCGCAGGTTCCCATCCTGGAAGGCCAGCCGCACGTGCTGTACTCAGGCGGCCCCGTGCAAACCAACCAGGTGATGATGCTCTATCGCATCAGCGACACGCCAGAGAATTCGCACCAGGTGTTGGAGGGCGTTTGCCTGGGCGGGGATTTAGAAATCATGGAACGGATTCTCATGGAGCAACCGGGAAAAGAATCATTCCGGGCCTACCTGGGGTATTCAGGCTGGGGACCGGGGCAGCTGGAGTCGGAGATGCAAACCGGTTCGTGGATTACGCTGCCGGCTGATCCCTCGATTGTGTTTGAGAAAGAATCGACACGCATTTGGTCGGATATCGTGCTGTCGCTCGATGAGACCTCCCGCCACTACGCGGATATGCCCTTCGATCCCTCCTCGAATTAGATACGACGCTAAAGAAGTCTGCCGTTCGCTTCCAGACAGACTCTAAACACTAGTCAACAGCGCTCTGGGAGCATAACTTACGGGCCTGCTGTATGCTTTTCCGATGCAATCCTCGGCGGCATCTATGCAATTATTTACGGAACCGCGCAATGGCTTTCGTTTCAGGCTCATGAGACTGAAGGTGAAGTCGTCGCCAGCGTTCAAATTCCGCAAGATGCAGATCAGGTGGCTCAGTCCAATCGCTCTGCCTGAAATAGATCCAGACATACTCTCGCAGAAGGCCTGATTGCTGAACGGTTGTGAGATCGTCAAGATACCGGTCCTGCCGTCCATCTTTGTCTCTAATTTCTTGCCAAATCTTTGCACATCCTCCTCGTGCGGCAACCTCTTCGAGGAAGGTGTGTTGATAAGATATTGCGTCAGGGTGTTGTTCGAAGAACTTTTTCTCCATCCAGAATGCACGTGTGCTGGCATACCAGAGCCATGCAGGAAGCGTGTGCTTCGAAGTGGAAGGGTCAATGATGATCTGGACATTCGAAGCGGGCAGGGGGGGCGTGGAGGGAGTGCAACCCAAAATCGCTGCGAGCATACAGATATAGATGAGTTGAAGCCGGTGGTTCATCGGTTGCTGCTGTTCCCAATGATCAACCTTGGCAGGGTGAAGGCAGTTGCCTGAAAGCAGCGTATCTTATAGCCTCATTCACACCTGACGCCTAGTTTGTTCGTCACGGATGATCACGCGTTCTACGACGTTTTTCCCTCCAGCACCTTCGCCAGGAAACGGCCAGTATGCGACTGGGCCACCTTGGCAACTTGTTCCGGTCGTCCTTCGGCCACAATCTGGCCGCCGGCCTCACCGCCTTCCGGGCCGAGATCAATAATCCAGTCGGCCGTTTTGATGACATCGAGATTGTGTTCCACGACGATGAGCGTGTTGCCGGCATCCACCAGTTTATGGAGCACGGTCAGCAGCTTCTTAATGTCGTCGAGATGCAGGCCCGTCGTCGGCTCATCCAGGATATAGAGTTGGTTGTGCGCCGACGGATCTTTGAGTTCCGCGGCGATCTTCAGCCGCTGCGCTTCTCCTCCCGACAACGTGTTTGCCGCCTGTCCAAGGCGCAGGTAGCCCAATCCGATCGACGAGAGCAGGTACAGTTTTTCTGTCAGCTTCGGGGATCCTGAAAAAAAAGCCTGGGCTTCGGCAACCGTCAGGTTCAAGACGTCGTGGATAGTTTTACCGCGATACTTGATGGCAAGAATTTCTGGTTTGAACCGCCGGCCGTTGCACTGTTCGCAGGTGGCATAAATGTCTTCGAAGAAATACATCTCCAGCTTTTCATAGCCGTTTCCTTCGCAGCGCTCGCAGCGCCCGCCGGCGGCGTTGAAGGAAAAATGACCCGGCGTGAGGCCTTGTCGCAGAGCCTGCCGTTCGGAGGCGAAGAGCTGGCGAATCTCGTCGAACGCCTTGAGATAGGTAATCGGGTTCGAACGAGGGGTTCGGCCGATCGGCTGCTGGTCGATGAGGCGTACGCCCTTGAGATGTTCGAGCCCCTTGATGGCTTGAAACCGTCCCATCGGGAGCGATTCAATTCGAAAGGCGCGCGCGGCGGCGCGATAGACCGTGTCATCAATGAGGGTGCTTTTCCCTGAGCCGGAGACACCGGTGATGCAGACCAGCATGTGAAGCGGGATTCGCACCAACAGATGTTTGAGATTGTGTTCGGCGGCCCCGGCGATGCTCAGCACCTTACCATTGCCGGACCGGCGGGCTTTCGGAAGAGGGATACGTTCCTCGCCTCGCAGGTAACGGGCGGTCAGGGATGTCTGATCCCGGATGAATTGCGCGCGCGGCGCCGCGCAGACGACCTGGCCGCCCTGTTCTCCCGAGGCAGGACCCATTTCAACGATATGGTCGGCGGCCTGGATCATGAGCGGATCGTGCTCGACGACAACGACGGTATTGCCTTCGTCGGCCAGGTCGCGGAGGATGCCGGCCAGCGTATCGGTGTCTCGCGCATGGAGCCCGATCGTCGGTTCGTCGAGTACATACAACGTTCCCACCAGACGGGAACCGAGTTGATTGGCCAAGGCGATTCGCTGCGCCTCCCCACCGGACAGGGTCTTGGTCTGCCGGGAGAGCGTCAGGTAGCTCAATCCCACACGCAGCAGAAAATTCAGTTTGGCCTGTAATTGCCGCAGAATGTCCTTGGCGATTTCCGCATCAAATGCCGGGAGGGCCAGTCGATGAAACCATTCCGTGGCGGCCTGAATGGTGAGCTCGTTCAATTGAATGAAATCGTACCCAGCCAATTTGACGAAACGGGCGGCCGGTTTCAGTCGACTGCCCTGGCAAGTCGGGCAAGTGGCAGGGCTGCGGTAGCGGCTGAGCAGGACCCGCACGTGTAACTTGTAGCGCTTGGTTTCCAGGTATTCGAAGTATTGCCGAACTCCTTCTACGTGCTCGCTCCCTTCCCAAATGAGCTGCTGCACCTCGGTCGGCAGGTCCTGAAATGGAGCGGTCAAATCGACATCCAGCTTCTTCATGGCGAGCAAGAGCTGTTTCTGCCACCAGTCCGACCCCGGTTTGCTCCACGGCTCAACTACGCCGCCGGCCAGCGACTTGCTGCGATCGGGGATGACTAGGTCTCTGTCGTAGCGCAGGATGTTCCCGAATCCTTTACACTCGGGGCAGGCGCCGAGGGGATGGTTGAACGAGAACAGCAGCGGGCGTAACGGTTCGAACGTTCGCCCGCAGCCCTGGCAGCGAAAGTGGGTGCTGTAGGTCCTAAGCCCCTGTCCGATCACCATGATCTGGCAGATGCCGTCGGCTTCCTGAAAGGCCACTTCAATGGCTTCGATGAGACGATGGCGATTGTCGGCTCTGAGAACCAGACGATCCAGGACGACTTGAATGCCGGATTCGCGTGTTTCCGGAAGCGTGACCTGGTCGTGAAGATCTAGCAGCTCGTCGCCGCAGCGTAGTCTGGTGAAGCCTCGTTTCGTCAGCGAGTCGAGCAGCGACCGGTCGTGCCCAGGACCCAGATCTTTCACGGGGAATAAGATCATCGCCCGGGCGTCGGGAAATTGCGCGAGCAGTTCTTCCGCCAATGAGCCGGGATGGTATCCTCGAGCTTCCTGGTTACAGTCCGGGCAGACCGGTTTGCCGATTTTGGCGAAGAGCAACCGCAAGAGATCGGCGACCTCGGTGGCCGTCCCGACGGTCGAGCGGGCCGTGCGAATCGGATTTTTTTGTTCGATGGCGATCGCAGGACGAATGTTGAGCAGGCGGTCGACGTCGGGACGATTCACCTTATCGAGAAACATGCGCGCGTAGGTCGAAAGGGATTCGACGTAACGCCATTGTCCCTCCGCGAACAACGTGTCGAAGGCCAGGGAGGATTTGCCCGATCCCGACAGCCCCGTGATGGCCGTGACCCTGTTGTGCGGGATGCGTAGCGAAATGTTTTTAAGATTGTTCTGCCGCGCTCCTTCGATGATCAGTTCGTCGGCTGGTCGCGTCGGGGGCGTACGGGGTGCCACGGCGGAGTGCTCCTCGTGAAGGATGACCGGCCATCGTAGCAACTGTGTGGGGTGACCGCAATGAGCGCATTCGTCGTGGGTGACGCCGCCTGTGATCCTCAAGCTCGTTTCCGTATAATGGCCGCCTCACCGGGGAGGGAGCATGCTTGATCGTTCTGCCTATCTTGCGCGCATCGGGTATCAAGGGCCGTTGACGTCTTCAGTGGAGACCTTACGGGGCTTGCATCGAGCCCATGTGATGACCGTGCCGTTCGAAAATCTGGATATCCATCTTGGGCGGCCGATCTCGCTGGATCCGTCGGACCTCTTTCGCAAGGTTGTGCTTCAACGTCGGGGCGGATATTGTTTCGAGTTGAACGGACTATTTGCGCTGCTTTTGGAAGATGTGGGGTTTGCGGTGACCAGGCTGGCCGCCCGGGTGTTGTATGGTGCGGAAGGGGAGAGGCCGAGAAGTCATCAGCTGTTGATGGTCAAGACGGGCGCGAACGCATGGATCGTGGATGTTGGGTTCGGAGGTCATGGATTACTTGAACCTTTGAGGCTGGCGATTGGAGAAGAAGGGCGGCAGGGGCAAGAGTGCTTCAGGCTCGTTGTCGGCGAACGAGGTGAGTATCTGCTGCAAGGCGAGCGTGATCGTCTCTGGATGGACATCTATTCCTTCGGACTCGAATCCTGCCTGCCGGTGGACTATCTGTTCGCGAGCTACTACCACTCGCACTCACCGGACTCCCTCTTTACTCAGCAGCGTATCTGCACGATGCCGACTCCCGAGGGGAGGGCGTCACTCATCGACAATGTGCTGAAGGTGCGCGGGCATGAAGGTACGCAGGAACTTCATGTGAAAAGTGAAGAGCAGTGCAAAACGCTACTCCAGGAGCACTTTGGATTAACCATTAACGATCACTTGATGTTTTGAGCCATGGCCTCTTGGCACCTTACCGGCCGTATGCCGACCCTTGAGTTGGGCCGCCGTCATCGCAGATCGTTTCGTACACCCTCTCCGACTTCGCCTGGTAGGTCGAGCATCGCCGACCGTTTTCATCCGAGGAATGTCCGATCGGAGTCCGCATCGGCTGTAAAAGAAAAGAGCATCCACTGACCGAGCCGAGGAGTACAAGCAGTGTGAGTATTCGGATCATCGGGTCGTATCTACATATGCTCGGCTGATATGGTCTTCTGTCATGATGTCGGTCATCCTGCCTGTGGCGACACAATCCCAAGCACGGCCAGTCTATGCTGTCTTGATTGCGTGGATCGATTATTCAAGAATCCGCCGCATCGAGGCAAGTCCGTGCCTGCTGGGCAGTCCGTCAGCGATTTTCGGAAGCGGGAGGTCTAAAGGTGAGTTGGTTGGAATGTAGTTTTTGGTAGAGCTGGTGCAGCCCCGCCCAGCCTATCCACAGGCCTTCACGATCGCAGCCGAGAATTGTCGGAAGTCGCCGAGGTGTTTCGTAATGATTGTCTGGATAATATCGAGATTGAGGCGGGTGTAATCATATACGGCCACGTTGCGGAAGCCGACCATTCGCCGCATGCGTTTCGCGAGCTTTGATGAAAGTATGTCGGCAGCCTGCAGGACAGGAATGGCATCTCGGCTTTCCTGTGGCAAGCCGAACCTGCGTTGGCTGATGACATACATGGCGAGATCGATCGCGGTTTCGCATGCGCGTTGAAGATTGAGAACGATGGCATCTTGCTTCGTTTGATTCTCATAGAGATGTTCACGTTTGCCGGCATACTCTTCGCTGATGCGGGCGAGGCATCGTTCGATACTTGCCGCCTTGTTCAGCACTACGTCGTCAGCCATAGATCAGCCCGCGCTCTTTGATGTCTTTCAGTAGATCCCGTCGTTCTTCGTTGAGCCTCGCATAGTCGGAGTACGCATACATTTCGAATTCGGCTCGGGCCTGGTCGTCACAACTTTCGAGGCATCGACCGGTACTAATAATTTGCGCGCGCATGACCGTCGTCGTACTCCTCAGGTCCAATAGGTCCACATCGCGGCCAAGACGTACGGCAAGCTCCTGTGCCAATTGAAAGAACAACTCACCGGAGATCGGATTGCGCGTCAGCACAGCGAGATCGATGTCACTGTCCGGCCGCGCGGTGCCCTGGGCCTGTGAGCCGAATTGGTAGGTAGCCAGCAGATCGGGGATCTGCTCGGACAGAAATTGTGGGAGAGCTTGAAGGTTCATTGTGCGTGCCCTGCGATTGGCAGTCGAAGTATACGGGAGCTGGGATGAAATGTCGAAAGAGTCGTTTCGTGTAGGGAAGGATTATGCGCAGGAACTTGCCTACCGATAGACGTCCTTGCGGTGTTCAATCGACAGAATATCCAACCACTCGGCGCCGGTCTTTCGGTAGAGGATTCGATAGGGCTAGACTCGGTAAGACAGAATCTTGTCTTTTTGAAATTTCCCCTTCAGCGGGTTGCCGTCCAGAGGATGCTCGGCCAGGTGACGGATGGCGTCTTTGATTTTGTCGCGGGTTCCGGCGTCGAAGGATGTCAGGTCCTTGATGGCTTGTGGGGTCAGTCGCGCTTGTCTCACTGCTTTTCGCCGAACACGTCCTTGAACGACCGGAGTTTCCCTGCCTTCGCTTCCTTCAGTCCTTGCTCAAGAGACTTCACCGCTTTTGGATGTGAGAGCAGTTCCAACGTCTCAACCCAGCTTTCAAATTCTTCCGCGCCCATGACGACCGCCTTAGGCGCCCCATTTTTTGTGACGATGACTCGCTCTGACAAGCGATCGGCCTTGTCCACCAAAGAGGAGAAGCGGGAGCGGGCTTGTTTGAGCGACATGGTTTTTGTCATTGGCATACCTGATCGGTAGGGAGTGTACAGAATTGTGACTTCTCCTGCAAGCTTGTTGGCTCTATCGCGCCAGGAATTTCACCAGCGCGACGCAAACCATGTAGAGGGCAAGTGAGCCGGCCATTGAGAGCCAAAACCCGATCCGTTCGACGCCGTAGATCATGCACCCGACATACACCAGCCAGGGGGGTACGAACCAGAGCAGGTTTTTGGCATAGGTGACGAGGTGTTCACTGCCGCCGTTGAGATAGATGAGGATAAACGTCGCGCCGGTCATTGCGGGGAAGGTGCTCGCGAAGGCGGCGAGAAACGACCGCCCCTGCGAACCGAGGTATGTGGAGATGCTGACGATGGTGCCGCCCAACAGGAAGTAGAGTGCGTACTTCGCCCACTCACCCATCCGCCGCCTCCTTCACT
Organism: Nitrospira sp. CR1.1; assembly: GCA_014055465.1. Classification (NCBI taxonomy): domain Bacteria; kingdom Pseudomonadati; phylum Nitrospirota; class Nitrospiria; order Nitrospirales; family Nitrospiraceae; genus Nitrospira; species Nitrospira sp. CR1.1. Next base: position 162,388 of record WIAF01000009.1, on the reverse strand, counting down.
CTCCGCGGAAGGCTTTTCGCGCCTCCGCTTCGATCTCGTGCCCCAGCCCCGTATACCGCGGCGAAAAGTGAAACACGACTAATTCGCGCACGGCAGCCTTTCTTGCCATCACGCCGGCCTGCCTGGCCGTGAGGTGATACCGGTCCCGCGCCTTGTCCGCATCCCGGTCCAGATAGGGGGCCTCACAGTAAAAGATGTCGGCGCCTCGCGCAAGATCCACAATCTTGTTTTCGTTCTCCGGATCGTAGCGAGCATCCACAACATAGGCGATTTTCTGGCCGCGCGTGAGAGTGATGAAGCGGTCGCGGATCTCACCCAGGACAAACTCGCGTTCTTCCCGATGATGTTCATGGTAGAGCGTGGCGACAAACCGAAAGTCGTCGGGCTGGCCTTGCCACAGATACTGTTTCACTTCTTTCAGCCAGTAACCCACCGGAAGCCCCGCTGCGTGCAATCGTTCTTTGTTGAAGTTGACATGGAACTGCTCCTGCAAGGCATAGGCGAATGAAGGGATGCGGTGGTTGAGTGCCGACGCGTGCACGGTGAACATGGGATCTTGGAGCACCGTGAGGGACCCATCGGTGAGGCCGTCGGCCAATGTTACATTCGGTCCGTCCTGACGTTGAAAACCATTCGTGGCTTGAAAGGTCGCTGTTCTGATCCCATCAGCATGAAACTCTTGCACGGAGATCGTGAGCGGGTAACCGTCCACGAGGTTCCAGGTATAGCCCTGAAGTTTTCCTTGAACATTTGAGGTCAGGCCCGGTGGCCCGTGGAGTCGCAACGTTTTGCCGCGGCCGAGGGCGACGCGCAGCAGAGCGTCAAACCCGATGAAGTGGTCCATGTGGGTGTGGGAGATAAAGATATCGCTCGCGCGCAACAGGCGCGTCGGCCCAAGGGCATCGTTGTGACCGAGGTCGAACAAGAGGGCGCGTTTCGACCACCGCACTTCGACAAACAGACCGGGGTCGCCGAACGCATCATTGACGAGAAAGCTGGAGAAGGAGGGATTCATGCTGCACCGTTTCGAGGCTACCCCAGCACCACTCGCATGACACCATACAGCAGGATGACTTCGACGGCATGGGCTACGATGGTGACAGACAAGTTTCTGGAGGCGACCCACAAGCTGCCCCAGACCAGGCCATCCCAGACGGCAATCCAGTGGAGCTGTTGAAAGGTTGCCACCAGGAACGGATCGAAGGCAAACAGCAGAGCGCTCAATGGCACGGCGATGGCAGCGGGAAGTCCCAGCGCCAGCAACCGGCCTACCAGAAAGCCGCGAAAGTTTAGCTCGACGATGGTGGCAATGAACAGAATGAACCATGGCACCATGAGCAGCAGCGGAATTTTGGCATGGGGAGTCTCGGCGAGAAACCGATAGTCTCCTCCAAGCAGAGGAACCAGATAGAGAATCACCAGGAGATTGACCGTGCCGAGTGCCAGCCCGGTCGTTGTGCCCCAGCGAAGCCCCTGCGAAATGAGGGTGCTTGTCAGGCCGAGCTTTCGGCCTGGTGCGTCATTGATGCGGCTCCATGTTACCAGGGCGGCATAGGCGCAGAGCTGGGGAAGGAATTGATAGAGGCGCAGCTGCCGAAGGTCGAGCGGAGAGGCGTAATACAGGAGTGTGGCGGCGAGAGGGAGCAGCGCAAGCGCTGCCCCCCGTTCGTGGCTCTGAGTCGCATGAGCAGCCGACGCATCCTCAGGCCTGATCATGGGCCGTTATTCGAGCCGCAAGCTATACCGTTCGAGCGTGGTGGCCTTATTCCTGGCCAGGTTCGACAACGATTTGTTGTAGTCCACCGTGGCGCGGAGTTCATTGCCTTGCGCCGTGGCCAGGTCGCGCTGGAAGTCGAGCACAAAGCGTGTGGTGCTGAGGCCGACCTTCAACCGCTCTTGTTCGGCCTGCAACTGCTTTTCGGCCATGATACGGGCCGACCGAGTGGTTTCGATTCGTTTGAAATCGGTGTGCACGCGGCGGACGGCTTCGCGGACACCGACGATCACTTGTTGGCGAACGCTTTGCAGCGACGCCTGCGCGTTCCGGGACTCCAATTGTCGTTTATTGTAGGTGCTATAGGCCGAGCGGTTGCCGATTGGATAACTCAGGACCAATCCGGCGCCATAATTGTAAAAGTCTCCGCCGAAATTCCGTCTCGTGGCGTCCCCGTAGTCGGCTCCCAGGCCGGAGAGTCCCATGGTCCCTTGCACCGACAGGGTCGGGAGCAATTGATTCTTGGCGAACTTCACATTGAGGTCGCTACTCTCCACGTTCTTGCCGGCTTGTAAGACTTCCGGGCGGCGTTCCATGGCGATATCAATGGCTTCCTGAAGGCTGATGGCTTCCAGCGAGGTGGTCGGGGGATCAGTCGGCATCAGGCGCAAGTCCTGCCGAAGTTCTTCCTCAGCAGGATTCAAGAGCCGGCGCAGTTGGTCTTCCTGATCCCGAATGGATTTTTCAGCCACGAGGATCTGTTCGACGCGAGAGGCGACCGCCGCTTCCGCCTGCAGGACGTCGACGATCGACATGACGCCGGCCTTGGCCTTGGCGCGGTTACTGGCCAGGAGTTCTTCCGCTGCCTTGAGTGCCGCCTGGGCGACTTTCAGATTTTCATTCGCAAAGACCATTTCCCAGAATGTCTGCTCGACGGTGGCGATCACGGTCAAGACACGATCGAGAAACACATGTTGTTCGACGGTGGCGTTGTTTTGCGCGATCGAAATGAACGTCCGGTTGACATCCGTGCCGAAGTTTCTCAACAACGGTTGCGTGACCGTCAGCGCGAGTCCCCCTGTCCAGGCCGGGTTGAAGAGAAAGGTGTTGGGGCCGCTGACGTAGCTGCGTTGCGGGCTGTAGTTCAGGTCATAGTTGGCGCCGGTCGGGAGATTCTGGGTGATGTCGGCGGTCACGGTGGAGGTGTTCTGGTCGAATTTGGTGATGTCCTGCAGGTTTGCGCCGGTGAATCCAAGGATCGGTCGATTCAGCGGCGCGACCTGCCTGTTGTATTGGCCGTTCAAGCTGATCGTCGGGTCGAATTTCGCTTGCTCAATAATAATGTCCGCGAGGCGGCTCTCTTTGGTTTGCCGACCGATATGAATGTCGAGGTTGTTCTGCAAGGCTCTCAGAACCGCATCGGCCAGCGACATGGCTTCGCGTCGTTCGGTTGGAACGGGTTTGGTCACTTCCAGGCCGAAGGAAGAGGACGCCGTCCAGAGAAAGAGCACGGTCGCGCTTCCGATGGACAGGCATCCCCGGAGGATTGAAGGTGTCATAACAAACTCCTTGCTGCGAGGTCCGGGTTGAGCCATACTGAATTCATCATGATGGAGGCGTGGTATCACAAACGGAGATCGGTGTCCATGTTGACGCGCATGGGCCGGGCGATAAGGCTCTCGACTTGTATGGGGCTGATTGCGGTGACGGTCGGGCTGCTGTGGGTGTCGTCTTTGTTGGCGCAGTCCGTCTCAGGTGTGCGGGGATTCAATGGAGGCGTGGCGCCGCTGTTTGGCCTCGTAGGTCCCGGTAATCTGTACATCGATAACCAGGGAACACAGGGGCTTATCTATAACTTTGGAAATAACTTCGAGTCGTACAGGTTCCGGAATCCCACCACCGGTCAGGCGTGGAGTGGCGCCGTGATGACGCTTGGTCCCCAATTGTCGGTCGGTCTCATTCAGGGCGCGAATCAGTCAGGTTCCCCCGTGGTCTTTCCTCCCGTGCCGCGTGACGCCGGACCCCTGCCTCCGGTTCAATCGGGGCTGCTCGACGATATTCCCTAAGCAGCCAATCGACTTGCGGAGCGCGTTCCGTACGTTTCAACCGGGAGAGGCGCTCCGAACGCTCCGTCCGCTCAAGTTCTTTCTTCCGATCTAGTTTCTGAGCTTCCGGCGGCAAGTCTTTTCGCGCCTGGAAAGACCTGGCTCTGTGGCGGTTTGGTGTATCGCGGCAAGGCTGTCACAGCGAAGAGCCCGGGGAAATGTTGATTGTCCACAGAATCCACAGCCTGCAAGTCGAATATGTCTCCTGTAATTTTTAGGGCAATCAATCATAACTAGTTTATTTTATTGAAAGTTTTTAATTTTTCTGATTTCGGATTGGCTGGAATAATTTCGGCGGTATGGCGATTGCTTTGCCCACGGTCGCTACCTGTGATTGTCTGTTTCGCAACGAGACGACAAAAACATTGCGCTCATGTCAAAGATGTCAATTGAATCGCATATGGAGAACGGAAAGAATGCCGACAGACGGTGGTAGGCGCGGTGTGGTACGGGCCGCTGAGTTCACGCTCCTGTCATCGACCGTTCAAGATCAAAGGAGATTGTTTGTATGAGGATTGCCCAGGTCTCGCCGCTTTGGGAAAGTGTCCCTCCGAAGTTGTATGGAGGCACAGAACGCATCGTTTCCTACCTGACGGAAGAACTTGTCCGCCAAGGCCACGAAGTGACGCTGTTTGCCAGCGGTGATTCAGTGACAAAGGCAAAGTTGGAATCCCCGTGCCAGCAGGCATTGCGTTTGAATACGGGAATTTTCAACCGCGAAGCCCCGCTCATTCAGATGATGGAGCAGGTGTTCGCTGCCGCCGACCAATTCGACCTCATCCACTCCCATCTCGATTTTTTAGCATTTTCGCTGTCCCGCCGCTGTCGCGTGCCGGTCGTCACGACGCTGCACGGCCGGTTGGATTTGCCCGAGCTCGTCCCGGTTTTCCGTGACTTTGCGGAGTTGCCGCTCGTCTCCATCTCGGACTCGCAGCGCCGGCCGTTGCCCTGGTGTAACTGGGCCAACACTATCTATCACGGGTTGCCGAAGGATCTGTACAAGTTCAATGCAGAACCGGGCAAGTACCTTGCGTTTCTCGGCCGTGTCTCCCCGGAAAAGTGTCCGGATCAAGCGATCGAATTGGCAAAACGTGTCGGCTTGCCTCTGAAAATGGCGGCGAAGGTCGACCCGGCCGATCGTGCCTACTTTGAACGGGTGGTGGAACCGCTCCTCGACCATCCCTTGATCGAGTTTGTCGGGGAAATCACCGACGCGGAGAAGAGCGACTTCATCGGAAACGCAATCGGGCTGATCTGCCCGTATGACTGGCCCGAACCGTTCGGCCTCGTATTGATTGAAAGTCTTGCTTGTGGTACACCCGTCCTCGCCTACCGCCGGGGATCTATTCCGGAAATCATTGGTCATGGTATGACGGGCTTCATCAGTGAAAACCTCGATGAAATGGTGAGCCAGGTCGCGAAGCTTGGCACGATCGACCGCCATCGATGCCGTCAGGTATTCGACGAGCGATTTACCGCCCAGCGTATGGCCAACGACTACCTAAAAATGTATCAACAACTCATTGCGGATGCCGCTGCGCTCCCGGGGAAGACCGGACAGCAGCACGCTTCGAATCTCTAGTCAGCGCGATCTCAACCTCGCGGAAGGACCAGTATGGCAGACGAGTCGCAGTCCAGTCCTGAATCCAATGTCACCGGATGGCGGTTATTGGGGACTAGAGATTTCGGATGTCTCTGGGCCGGCCAGGTTATTTCCCAAATCGGTGACGGCCTGAATAAGGTTGCGCTGCTGTGGTTCGTGTATGAAATGACCGGGTCGGCGCTCAAGATGACCGCCATTGGGTTGTTGCAGACGATTCCCCCTCTGGTCTTCGGCCCCCTCATCGGCGTCTATCTCGACCATCTCCCCAAGAAAACGGTCATGATCGTCGTGGATCTATTACGAACGTTGATGGTGCTGTTGATACCGCTCTTCTACTCGCTGGATATGCTGACGCTGGAACGCCTGTATGTATTGGTCTTTCTTATCTCCATCGTGTCCACTGTGTTCGGCCCGGCGCTGGGCTCTGCTGTGCCTCTGATCGTCCAGCGGTCGCAGCTCACGACGGCGAATGCGTTTCTCCAGAGCACCACCAACATCGGTGTATTGCTCGGGCCGGCCATGAGTGGCCTGGGTATTGCCCTCATCGGCGCGCAAAATGTCCTGTATGTGGATGCCGCGACCTTCCTCGCGTCCGCCCTCTTCCTGTTCCCGATCCGTGTGAGAGAGAATAAATCGGTGAAAGGGCTGGATGTGTTGGGGACTCCCGTCATGCAGGATATGATGGTGGGATTCCGTTTCGTATTCTTGCAGCACCGGGTGGTGTTTGCATTGATGATTACGGCCGTTCTCTACAATCTTGCGATCAGCGCGTTTGTCTTTCTCCTTCCTGTGGTGGCCAAGGAATTGTTGCAGGTCGGACCCATGGAACTCGGATGGTTATGGTCTGCCCTGGGAATCGGGATGCTCGCGGCGTCGATTTGGCTGGCGCGGATGCCGCAGGGTACGTTCCAGGAGCGTATCGGGAAGATCGGCCGCTCGTTGACGGTCGGCGGCCTCGCGGTCTGCGCGTTGGGATTGATTCAAACACCAGTGTTGTTCAGCACGTTCTTATTGATCGTCATCATCGGCGGCAGCACGTCGCTGTTCTATCCGGTCGTCTGGGCCATGCTCCAGGAGGTGACTCCGGAACATCTGCTCGGACGTGTGTTCACCACGTTTAGTGTCGGTGGGATGGCCTCGGCCATGGTCGGCATGGCGGGATTCGGATGGGCCGCTGACGCCCTGGGTCCTGCCGTCAGTCTCATCGGTATCGGACTGCTCCTCTTGCTCACTGCGATGGTCACGATGCAGGTTAGCCGCCGTGGCCTCGTGGTGAGCCCAGCTGTCGCATAACCTCCTTTCCATTACGTGCTTTCCGACCGTTGCGTCGGCTCGCCGGGATGCTGTCCCGCGAGCTGACGCCGCACGATGACTCCGGTGATGGGCGGAGTTGCTTTCTGTCCCTCCGTCGCGTATGTCTTTTCTCTCGGGCGCTGTTCGAGGTCGAAATCCGGGCCGCGCTTCGCCAGCCCGGTTTACTTCTATATATGAGGGGCATATGCCTTTGCGGACTATTCGGACCGTGTGCGCGGCAGGGATCTTCTCGTTCGTGGTGGCGTCGGGAATTGGAAGCGTCAGCTCGATGGCCTCGGAACAGCAGCCGTCGGATGCCAAACAGGACGTCCCACCGGTTTCGGGATCGAAGGATTCCGAGGGAAAGGTAAAAGAACCGGACACGAAACCCAAAGAGCCGGATTCCAAACCGAAGGAGCCGGACTCCAAGCCGGCTGAACAAAAATTAAAGGAAAGCGACGCGAAGGCCAAGGAGATCGAGCCGAAAGGGAAGGACGCGGAAAGCAAACCCAAAGGCCCGGAACCTAAAGCGAAAGAATCGACGACCAAGCCCAAAGAGCCGGAACATAAGGCGAAGGAAGGGGAGTCCAAACCCAAGGAACTGGACCAAAAATCCAAGGAGCCCGAGTCGAAATCAAAAGAGGCTGATCTCGCCGCGGAGCATCCCTGTCCCTCAATTCCGCAAATGACGGAAGCCAAGCCGGCGGTGGACACGCCAGTTCCTGCCGGCGAGACGGGCGCGGGAGAGCGTCAGAAATCGCCTGAACCGGAAGCCAAGAAACCGGTGCGCTCGTCGATGGTGACGGCCAAGCTGGCGCTCATGGCGGATCCACATCTGTTTCCTTACGACATCGAAGTCGATACCAAGGACAAAGACCTCGTGTTGCTTGGCAAAGTCGGGCACGAGGCGGATAAGCGCGTAGCCACCGATATCATACGGTGTCTCGAAGGTGTTCATGCCGTAGAAAACCGGCTGAAAGTCGAAGCGGACGCGGCTCATGGGCTGTTCGCGGAGCGCGACAAGATCATTACCCAATTGGTGAAGGAGCGGTTCGAGAAAAGCAAAACCTTGCAATCAGTGAAGTTCGATGTGAAAACAGAGGACGGCGTCGTCACCCTGAACGGGGCGACGCGGTTTCAGATTATCGTCCTGGAAGCGGCTCAAGCGGCACGGCAGGTGCCGGGCGTGCGCGCGGTGAATACCGAGGCGGTGCGATTAGTGGCCGGAGACTGAACATGTTTCATGAGGCCGATGCCACAGGAGGTTCGACACGCAGCCTGCTGATGCTATAGAACCGGGGCACACAAGCGGCGCCGGGCCGGGACGCCCGAATGTGAAATGGTCGCCGCATCTGTTGACGCGCGATTTCACGCTGGTCTGGTGGGGCCAGATGGTCTCGCAGATCGGCGATGGAGTGTCGAAACTCGCGTTGCTCTGGTTTGTCTACTCCATCACCGGTTCTCCCCTGAAGACTACCATGATCGGGCTGTTGCAGACGCTGCCGCCCATTCTGTTCGGTCCCTTCATTGGCGTGATCGTCGATCGTGTTCCTAAAAAACTCTTGCTGATCAGCAGCGATCTGATTCGTGCGGTGGTGCTGGGCGTGTTGCCCTGTTTGCTGCCGGTGGACTCGTTCAGCATGGAGCGGCTGTATCTCATGGTCTTTGTCCATGCGGTGGCGTCCGCGGTGTTCGGTCCGGCCTTGACCGCCGCGATCCCTTCGTTGGTTTCCCGCCACGAATTCACGGCGGCCAACGCCTTACTCCAAACCACGACCAGCATCGGCATCATTGTCGGCCCGGCGCTGAGCGGGGTCGGCATTGCGACGATGAGTTCGCAAGAGGTGCTGTGTGTGAATGCCGTCAGCTATGTGATTTCGGCGCTCTGTTTTTTATTGATCCGGTTTCCGCGCACGGAAGCGGCGCCGGCGGGCGAGGCCTCCCTGGCCGGAACGTTCCGGGATGTGGCGGAGGGTTTTCAGTATGTGCTGCATCAACAGCGGATCATCCTCATGTTGATCGGCGCGGCATCCATGTATACGTTCGCCACCAGTGCGTTCAGCACGCTCTTTCCGGTGTTCGGGAAGAAGTTGCTTGATCTGGGACCGATCGAAGTCGGGTATTTGTGGTCGGCCTTCGGTGTCGGTTTGCTGTTGGTCTCGCTGGGGCTCGTGTCCCTGTCATCCTGGTCGCTGCCCAAACGGATTCAGTTGATGGCGGTGTCCAGTTTCATCAGCGGCCTGACGCTGCTGGGTTTGCTTGTCACATCCAACCGGTTGGTCGCTGCCGTGCTGATGGTGATCATCGGCATGGGCGCCGGCACCTTGACGCCGGTGGCCTGGGGGGTTCTGCAGGAGATCGCGCCGACGACGTTGTTGGGGCGAGTGTTGGCTATTTACAACCTTGGTGCGATGACCTCGGCCATCGCCGGCATGACAATCTTCGGCTGGGTGACCCAAGACTTCGGCGAGCATCCCAGCGTATTCGGTATCGGGATCGGTCTCTTTTTGTCAGCGCTGGTGTCCATGCGGGTCGCCCGTTGGGTACACGTTCATTGGGCAGAGACGAGCCTACCTGCCGAAGAGGCGGACCGGCCCGTCGTCATGGTGACGCAGCCGACAAGTCATTGAGTCCGCCTCCGGACTAAGCGCGCCGCGAGGTTCGAGAAACGGTTCCATAAGAGACGAAGCGAGCGGAGTGCAGGACGCTCATGGCGCGCCATGGCGAGGGTCGCGCGCATCGCATCGATAGCTCGGGGATCACGGGAGGAAAACGTGGAAGAAATCATTAGCGTCAATGATCAGTTTTATATCCTGGCCAGCTCATCGATGGCCGATGACCGGACGCGTGTACTCAAGCATGGAGAGACCTTCGGGGTGTTTGACCGGTATGGTGACATTCAGCCGGTGGGACGGGGAACGCAGGGAGTCTTCCATCAAGGGACTCGGTTTCTCTCCCGGCAGGAAGTATTTCTGAACAACGATCGACCGATGCTGCTGAGCTCCACGGTGAAAGAAGACAATGCTCTGCTGGCCGTGGACCTCACGAATCCGGATCTGTACCGGGACGGACGCATCGCAATCCCGCGCGGAAGCGTGCATGTCTTTCGCTCGCGTTTTCTCTGGAACGGTGTCAGTTATGAGCGGTTTCGTCTGTCGAACTACAGCCTGGCTCCGGTAAAAATGACCTTATCGATCAGGTTCGAAGCCGACTTCGCGGACATCTTTGAGGTCCGCGGAAAAAAACGCGAACGTAAAGGACGGATGTTGCCGAACATCTTGCAGAAAGATCTCCTGGTGCTGCGGTACGAAGGTTTGGACGAAGTGACGCGCGAGGCGCGGATTCAGTTCGTTCCAGAGCCGTTGGAGATCAGCGCATCCCAAGCCACATTCGGCATCGAACTGGAGCCGAAAGGAGAGATTGCCGTGGCCGTGATGGTGGCCTGCGCTGAGCAGGATAGTCAGCGGACACCCTTATCGTATGACGCGGCGATGGCGGAAGCGGGCCTGGCATTTGAGGCGGAGCAAACGGAGGACTGCACCATTCAGACTTCCAACGCCCAGTTCAATGAGTGGTGGAATCGTTCCGTGCTGGATGTCCGCATGATGGTGACCGATACGAGCGAAGGTCCGTATCCGTATGCCGGCGTGCCCTGGTTCAGCACTCCCTTCGGGCGGGATGGGGTGATCACCGCGTTGGAGTGTTTGTGGATCAGGCCGGAATTGGCGCGTGGTGTCTTGGCGTATTTGGCTTCGACCCAGGCCAAGGACGTGAACCCCGCTCAGGATGCCGAGCCGGGAAAGATCCTCCACGAAACCCGCAAGGGAGAGATGGCGGCGCTGCACGAAATTCCCTTTGGGCTCTATTATGGCAGCGTGGATTCCACCCCGTTGTTCGTAATGCTGGCCGGCGCCTATTACGAGCGCACGGCAGACCTGGCGTTTATCCAAACCATTTGGCCGAATCTGGAAGCGGCGTTGACCTGGATGGATACCTACGGGGATCTCGATCGCGATGGATTCGTGGAGTATGTGCGGAAATCGCCCACGGGGTTGGATAATCAGGGATGGAAAGATTCCCATGATTCCATCTCGCATGCGGACGGATCGCTGGCCGAGGGCCCGATCGCGTTGTGCGAAGTGCAAGGGTATGTGTACGACGCCAAGGTGCAGGCATCAAAACTCGCGGAGGCGCTGGGATACAGTGATCGCGCCAGCCAGCTTCGACGGCAGGCACGGTCACTCAAGGAACGGTTCGAGGAGGCGTTCTGGTGTGAAGAATCGGCGACCTATGCCCTTGCGCTGGATGGTCAGAAGCGACCCTGTGAGGTGAAGACGTCGAATGCCGGTCACTGTCTCTACACGGGTATTGCCAGCGAGGAGCATGCCCGGCAGGTCGCGGAAACGCTGATGTCCGATGAGTTATTCAGCGGGTGGGGGGTGCGCACCCTGGCCGATTCCGAACGTCGGTATAACCCCATGTCCTACCACAACGGATCGATCTGGCCACATGACAATGCGATGATCGCCGTCGGCCTCGCGCGTTACGGTTTCAAGTCCGGAGTCGAAAAAATCATGACCGGGATGTTCGAAGTGAGTTTGGTCCTCGACTTTCACCGGTTGCCGGAACTGTTCTGCGGCTTTGTGCGCCGGCCAGGCCAGGGCCTCACACGATATCCCGTGGCGTGTAACCCGCAGGCCTGGGCTGCCGGTTCGGCCTTCATGGTCCTCCAGGCCTGTCTTGGTTTGTCGATTATGGCATCGGAACAGAAGGTGATCTTTAATCATCCCATCCTTCCGGAGTTTATCGACAAGATGCAGATCAAGAATTTGACGGTTGGAACCGCATCGGTGGACCTGCTGCTTCGGCGGCACGACCTGGATGTCGGGATCACGGTCATTCGACGTGTCGGTCAAGTCGAAGTGGTCTCGGTGAAGTAGAGTGGGGATATGTGGGACCGGTACGCAAACCTGATAACTACGGTGCGTCGGCCAGCTGCCACAGCACAGCCAGAACGTACCGCGCGGTGGCTGCGAGAATGTCCGGATTGACCGTGTCGGCGGTGTCCGTGGGTTGATGGAAATGGGGATGAACTCCGCCGCTCACGACCGTGACCGTGGGAATTCCCGCCTCCTTGAACGGCACATGGTCCCCGCCGGGGAAAAAGCCGAAGACATCAAGACGGTCTGCCAATCCTGCTGCCTGCCCGGCCTGCTGCGCGGCAGGTTGTTCCATCCCGGTGACCCCGACCGTCAAGCGTCCGTTTCCGACCGCGGCGTGGTCGACATTGATCATGGCCAGGGTTGAGCGTAAGGGGACGGCCGGCTGGCTGATATACAACCTCGATCCCAGCAATCCCTGTTCTTCCCCGCTGAACGAGAGCAGGACAATCGACCGTTTCGGTTTCACCGGCATCGCATGGAGGACGCGGGCGACCTCCAGCAGCACCGCTGTTCCGGACGCGTTGTCGTCGGCTCCGGCGAAGAGGAGTCCGCCTTGCTTCCCGAAATGATCGCGGTGCGCTCCGATGACGATCGCGTCTTCTGCCTTCGCCGCGTCATTCCCCGGCAGGGTGAAGACCACGTTGTGAAGCATGCCGTCATGCTCTGCGCTGTGCCAGCGCATCGTCACGACCGTATCCGTCACGGTCGATTGGGGGGAATGGCCTTCATTGAGCGTCTGTTGCAATGCGCGCAGTTGATTCTCGTCGGCTGATGGATTGGCGCGGAGAATGTCTCTCGCGCGGTCAGTGCTGATCCAGGCGCCGGGAATCGTGCGGCGAGGATCTGTTAATCCGTAAAAGGCGCCGGGTCGGCCCGTGACCCCGCGACGCGCTTCATAGGCATTCAGGATTGGCCCGGTGGCGGTGAGATATCCCAGCGCGCCATGGGCATGGGCGGCGTGGGCTTTGTCCGCATGGGAGACCTGTTTGGAATACCGTTCCGGTTTGCCGCGGAGAAAGAGCACCACCTTCCCGCGAACGTCGAGCCCCGCATACTCGTCGAAACCGCCATCTGGGTCGGAGATACCGTATCCGACAAAGACGACCGGCGCGTGCACATCGGCCGAGGGAGAATCGAGGATGGGGAGGTAGTCGGGGCCGATCCGGTCCGGTGGCGAGTCGGGGGTGGATGCCACGCGTAGGAGCGCATGCTCGCCGAGAATCGTGGCGCGAAAGGGTGTCGACTGTAGGTGAATTTGTTCATCAGCGTTTGCGGATTCAGTGTGTGGCTCCGGTAACGATGATCGATGTGTGTGCAGGTCCACAAAACGTTGCCGTACGAATTCGGCGGAGGCGAGGTCGTCGAGGGTGCCGGTCTGACGGCCATTAAAGGCTGGTCCGCTCAGCGTTTGGACATCTTCCAGCATGCGTTGGCTGGAGATGAGGTTCAATGATTGATCGAGCGATGCGGAGAGTTCCGGCTGGTTCTCCGCGAAGATCGGACACGGCGTCAGCGCAATCCAAAGGCTGATGATCAGGCGCCGGACTAAATCGAGGCTCCGGCTTTTGCGGGAGAATGAGGCTCTCTTGCTGGGATGGGCTGCGTCAGCGAATGACATCAGATCGAGGTGGCGTTTGCCTTCCGGGCCGACCAACGTTGATACCAGCGCCAGAGCGGTCGTTGCAGAAATTGTGGGAGCGGATAGCCCAGGCCGCGGGCATAGCCGTCATCTCGATCCAGAACCGCAAATGCCCACCGATACTTCGCCTGAAATGCGGCACAGCGCGTCTGAATTTCCCCGTCGCTGAGCGGACTGCGCTGTCGCAAGGCCTCGCCAATCGCCTCATCCGAGGTCATCTCGCGAACAAGGGCCTCGATGTGGGCTGGCGTGAGCCGGAGGTGTCTCATGAAGGACTGGTCTAACGCAGAGGGGTAGGCATAGGTGCCGAGTGTGCCGGCCTGAAACGCCCGCACCTTGTCGATCAGGCGAGGCAGCCATATCAATCCGGCCGCGGTGTCGCTCCATCGGCGGGGCGGATGCTGTCGAAGATCCATGGGTGATCCAGGCTACGGCTCGACGAAGTAGGCTTCTGAATGAGGCACTATAGCATAAGCATACGGGAAGAGCCCCGTTGCAGAGAGCGAAGGGCTCAAGGTACTATCGGTTCGGGGGCCGGCTACAGAGTATTATTCCTGGAACTGATTAGGGCCTCGGATCGCGAGCGCGGTTCGACCGACAACGTAAAGGGAATTCGCTATGGCAGAGCAGGGCAAAGGTCTGTACGACTATCAGTATGCACGGTTCCGGGACAATCAGGGGACGCATCAGGGCTATGAATTTCAGCACGGACCGGTGGGCAGTGTCCCTCCGCCCGTGGTTACGTTCATGGATAAAATAAAATGGTGGACGTTGCGCGGATGGCGACGGAAGAAAATCCTGGCTGAACGTGACCGGTATCAGCAGGACATCATCCAGATCAAGACGGCGCATCCGGAATCGTGAGGTCCGCTCGAGGAGGAGTACTTCTGTGCAATATGGACATGAGCGCGTCAGGCAGATACAGGTAGCTCGTGACAGTCAGGGGTCCGGTGTCACATTGTTCGTCAAGGCCATGAATTATGTCGGCGTTGTGGCCGTCGCGGGTGTATTGGCGGGTGGGACGGGGACGGCATGGGCAGTGCCGAAGGAAACATCCAAGGAAAAGGCGGAGCATTTGCGGCAACAGGCCAATCCCCAGCTGTTCAACGATTGGACGTTCGACAAGGACGAAGTGGGATCTGTTCCGAAGGGGTTCGCTGCCGTCGCGTCAGGAGAGCAACGGCGAGGTTCGTGGAAGGTGGAGGCGCAATCAGCCGTGCCTTCCGCTCCCAATGTGTTGCTCGGGACATCCGGGTGCGGAGGGTGTCACGAAATTCTTGTCGCGGAGGGGTTTCAGTATGAATACCCGGACCTGGTCGTTCGCATTCAGCAGGGAGCTGGTCAATCGGCCGGGCAGGTCGGTGTGGTATTCGGGGTAAGAGATGCCCTCAATTATTATGCGACGGTGGTGGATGTGTCTCAGAAAACCATTCAAGTTGTGCGTGTCATCGAGGGGAAGGAATCAGTCCTCGGTCGGGCGGCGATCAAGCCGAAGCCGGTTGACTGGCACACCCTCCGAGTGCAGCGTAACACGATCATCAGCAAGGATTTCGTCGAAACGTTCTTCGACGGGAGCCTGGCATTATCCGTGGAAGATCAGGCGCTTGGAGTGGGACAGATCGGGTTGTTACTGCGGGGCGATGCGTCGGCACGCTTCGATAATTTTAATGCGGCGCCCCTATATTCCAGTCGCCCCTTGTCTGCTCCGGCGGCCTATTAAAGGTGCGCGGAAGAACAGTAGAGAGGTGCTCGGCAGGTCGTTTTGCGAGACGATTTCGCGCTTGCCTTTCCCATTTCGGTAGGATACAGTGAAGGTGCTTCATTGCGAAGAGCCTTGGCGATGAAGTAGACAAAGTATTACAGGGCTCGATTCGATGTTGTTTTGGGTTCTTCCCGGGAATTTCGGAAGCCAGAGCTAAGATTGCCGCTGTGTTTGCATCTTCGGCCCATTCCTTCCTCGTTTCTTTCTCGAGTCCCAGACAACACCATTCTATTCTCAAAGGAGGAACCCAATGGGTTCGAAGATCTACGTTGGCGGCTTGCCATATTCAACCACCGAGCAACAGCTGAGTGACCTGTTCGCGGTGCATGGCGCGGTGACTTCTGCGCGCATCATCACGGACAAGTTCACCGGGCAATCACGGGGCTTTGGCTTCGTGGAAATGTCGGGAGATTCCGAGGCGCAGGCGGCTATTAACGCATTGAACGGGACACAATTCGGGGGCCGCACGTTGACGGTCAACGAAGCCCGCCCGCAGGAGCCTCGCTCCGGCGGCGGTGGACGTGGCATGGGCGGGGGCCGGCACTAAGCTGCGCCCGTTTCTCTATATCTATTCAGGGGCTGCCGCCAGGGTAGCCCCTGCGTTTTTCTTACCGTGTTGTCCTCTCTCTGGTTTGCAGGGCCATCAGGTTGCCTGCCCCTGTTTTCCCAAGATAGAGATTTAGGAGTGTCGTTGCATGGTGTCGTTTGCCGAATTGTCTCTTACATCGTTTCTCGCTGACCGTTTACAGCAGGCCGGGTTTACCGCGCCGACTCCCATTCAGAGCGCCGCGATTCCGTTGGCGCTCCAGGGGCGTGATCTCCTGGCCCAGGCTAAGACGGGGAGCGGGAAAACGCTGGCGTTTCTCATTCCGTTGATTGAACGGGCCGTCAAGGAAGGGTGGAAGCCCGCCGGCCACGCGTCCGCGCAGACCGGATCGTCACGGTCTCCGCGCGCTCTTGTACTGGCGCCGACCCGGGAGTTGGCTCTTCAGATTGAAATGGAACTGCGCAAGTATGCGCCACCGGCGGTGACGTCGCTGGCCGTGTACGGCGGTGTTCCCATCGAGCGGCATTATCGCGCCCTCCGCCAGCCCCCGATGATCGTGATCGGGACCCCGGGGCGGCTGCTGGATGTGGCCGGCACGCGTCATTTGGACCTCCGCGGCATTGAATATGTCGTGATGGATGAAGCCGACCAAATGCTCGATCGCGGATTCTTGCGTGACATTCAACGTATTCTACAACTGCTTCCCTCGCAGCGGCAGACGATGCTGTTTTCGGCCACGTTCTCGCCGGAAATTCTCACGCTGGCGGAATCGATGCTGAACAATCCTGCTCGCACGGCCGTGGATCCGGGCGTGAATACGCCGACCACCATCACGCATGCCTATTACGTGGTGCCCAGTGAAGCCTCGCGGGTGCAACTGATTCACACGCTGCTGCAATCATCGGAAGCCGGTGAGCAGTCGATGGTGTTTTGCGACCAGAAGTATAAAGTGAAGCGGCTGGCTGCCCGTTTAGGCGGGGAACCGGCCTCCGTCGGAGCCATTACCGGCAACCACTCCCAAGCTCAGCGTGAGCGAACGCTGACGGCGTTCCGTTCCGGGCGGTTACGCTCATTGGTGGCGACCGATGTGGCGGCGCGCGGATTGGACGTCCCGACGGTCTCGCAGGTGATCCATTACGAGTTGCCCGGCAACCCGACCTCGTACGTCCACCGGACCGGCCGGACGGGCCGGGCTGAACGATCCGGGGCAACCCTCTTGATTCTCTCTCCGCAAGAAGAGCATGAGTATCTCGCCATGGTGCGCCGGTTGCGAATCCAAACGAAGCGCCTGACATTGCCGACCTTGGCAACGTTGCCGCCTCCTGCGCGTGAGCCTGAGTCGAACGGGCAATCCCGGCATGATGGGCGCGGGCGCGATGCCCGGCCGCGTCGTACCGGCGAGCGCCCCAATTCTATGACCCAGGACTCCAGAGGTGGACAGGGGCGCCGGGGATGGCGTGCCGGTCGTCCTGCCGCTCCGCGCCGCGGCAATAGTTGATGCACTGTGTGGCCGGACAGAGCAGCTGTCCGGCATGATTGAGGAGGATGCCGCGATGAAATCTGGACGGAATCTGTTGCTGCGCATGATAGTCGCGGCCGGTTGCCTGACATTCGGCGAGGGCGCTTTCGCGCAAAGCGATCTTGCCATTGCCGACGGGATGAAGGTGTCGTTGGAATATACGTTGACGCTTCCCGACAAAAGCGTGGCCGATTCGAACGTCGGTCAGGAACCGATTACGTTTGTGCAAGGGGCGCATGAAATCGTTCCCGGCCTTGAAAAGGCCCTCGACGGCATGAAGGCCGGACAGAAGCGGCGTATCGAGGTGACGGCGCAGGATGCTTATGGCCCCTATAACAACAAGCTGCGGCAAAGTATCGATAAGGATAAGCTTCCCAAAGATGTAAAGGTCGGGGACATATTGCAGGCTGCGGATAACCGGCTGGTCAAGGTCTTGGAAGTCAATGAGAAGAAGGTCCTTATCGATCTCAATCATCCGCTGGCTGGGAAAACGCTCACCTTCGATGTGAATATCCTCAAGGTGGAAAAGGGCGACGCCACGGACGCTCCGGAAAAGAAAACCCCCTAAGTGATCTCTATTCATCCTATCGGCAGGCCCGCCGGCAAATCGGCCGGTTGTGGTCCACGCCGGTAGGATGCCTTCCGAATCGCCGTGACGGTCAGCGTCACGGCGGCAAAGTGTGCGTCGACTCGGCCCTCAACGACATAGGCGCGATTCGTTTTCAGCAGATGGCAGGTCTTCCGGTAGATGTCCGGAAAGATGGTGGCGTCATATAGCCCGCTCAAGTCTTCGAAGCTGACGAACTCCATCGGGTCGCCCTGTTTCGTATGGACGACCTTTCCCGTAATCAGCACGCCCATCATGGTGACCACGCGGCCGATATGGTGCGTCATGTCACAGGCGGGAACGACCGTTGCGGGAACGTGGTTGGCGGGAACCAGGTCGAGCGGGTGACAACGCAGAGGAAAGCCGAGGATCTCGATCTCCTCTGTGATCAGCCGCAGTAGCGGATATTCCGGCGGGATGGGGAGATATCTGGGCGGCGAGTGCTCCCGCCAGGCCAGCAGACGCCAGAGCAGGGCCGGTCTGGTGAGCTCACCCGCGAGGCGATCGAAACAGCCTGCTTTGATGAGCAGCCGGACCTGTGAGGCATCTGGGCTGACGCGTTCCAGAAAATCCTGTAGCGAGCGAAACGGCCCCTGCGCGGCTCGTTTCGCCATCAACTCAGCGACAACATCCTGCCGGAGTCCTTTGATCTGCATCAACCCGACGCGGAGATTCTTTTCCCGCCCCTGATAGACCCAATCGCTTTCATTGAGATCCGGCGGCTGGATGGTCAGGCCCATCCGCCGCGCTTCGGACACATAGGCAAACGTCGAATAGAACCCGCCTTGATTGCTGATGACCGCGGCGATGAATTCGGCCGGGTAATGGGCGCGGAGGTAAGCCGATTTGAAGGACACCTGCGCGTAACTGGCCGAATGAGGTTTGCAGAAACTATACCCGGCGAAACTCATGATCATGGCCCAGATCTGTTCGATGGCGCGCAGATCCGCTCCCCGCGCTAGCGCTCCGGCGCAAAACTGCCGCTGGTAATCGCGAAGCTGCCGTTGCTTGTGTTTCTTGCTGAGGATCTTCCGTAACTGGTCTCCGTCTTCGGTTGAAAATCCGCCGAGCGCCACCGCGACTTTCATGACATCCTCCTGATAGACCATGATGCCGAAAGTCTCCGACAGCGCTTCGTGCAGTGTTGGATGAAGTGCGCAGTAGGGCTGCCCGTGGGCCCGACGGATGAAGTCGTCCGCAAACCGGTGCGCAGCCGGTCGGATGATGGAGGAGACGATCGTCAGATACTCGAAATCGTCCGCCTGTGCCTGCTGTGCGGCCGGCATGGTGGTCCAGAGTTTTTTGAGCAGGAGCCGCGTGGCGGGTGATTCCACATAAAAACATCCCATCGTGTCGCCATGCCGAATCAGCGCGCTGGTCTGCGCATCGGCGAGCGGATCCCAGGCTGCATCGTCGATCTGTCGGCCGGTATGCCGGGCGATGGCGGCCAGCGCATCACGAATGACTGCCAGTGAGCGATTGCCGAGCAGATCGATTTTCACGAGCCCGGCGTCCTCCGCTTGATCTTTTTCCCACTGAATAACCGGAACTCCCTTGGCCGAGCGTTCGACCGGCACGTACCGGCGGATCTCGTCCGGCACGAGGACGATGCCGCCGCAGTGCAGGCTTAGATTGCGAAAATGTCCTTCGAGTTGAAGCGCCCAGTGGATGATATCCGGCCAAGGGGAGGAGAGCCGCGCCTGTCGGAAGAGGCGCGCCGTCCATGCGCGTGATGCCATGTCAACGGCCGCCGCAAAGTGGTCTGTCTGTCTCAGGATCAAGGGCAATACCCGGCCGATTTCTGCCGTCGGTAAGCCATACACTTTTGCCGTTTCGCGAATTGCCGCGCGGATCGCCAGCGTATTCTGATTGGCGACCATCGCGGCCGATCGCTCGCCATATTGAGCGAACACCCGGTCGAGAACGATGTCTCGTTCATCCCAGGGAAAGTCGATGTCGATGTCGGGTGGATCGTGCCGTCCGGGATTGAGAAAACGTTCAAAGACGAGGCGGTGACGGATCGGATCGACGTGCGTGATATTCAAACAGTAGGACACGATTGATGCGGCAGCGGAGCCCCGGCCACAGGTGCGGGGGGCTTGCCGTACGATTTCCTCGACGATCAAAAAATAATCCGCATAACCCTTGTCGCGAATCACGGCGAGTTCATGTTCGATGCGTGTCACAACTGCAGGAGAGAGTGTTCCGTATCGTCGGGACGCGCCTTCGTACGTTTGTTCGCGAAGGCGTTCGAAGGCTTGAGTGGCGGTGAGGTGTCGAAACGACGGAAAAATGATGTGTTTAAAGTCCCAGTCGGTGGCGCATTGATCAGCGATAGGCCGGCTGTTGGTGAGAGCGTCCGGTGCATGGGGAAACTGTCGTTCGAGCTCCGTCGCCGGCATCATCCAGTGGCTGGGTTGGCAGCAGGCGTCATCAGGCAATCGGGACAGGGTGGTGTTGAGCGCAATCGCGCGCAAGAGACGATGGAGTTGATACCCGGACGGCGTTACGAACTGAGCGCGTGTCGTGGCTACAGGCGGTAATCCGGACCGGCGGCTGAATGCCAGGGCTTCGGCCATGTCCGGCCCAGGCGTCAACTCGACGAAGAGATCCTCTGCTGCCTGTTGATGCCATTCGGCAAGAGCCGCCTGATCATCGGAAAGGATAATCAGGCCAGCCCGGTGTTGAGCCACCATCGCGGTGAAGTCGAAGACGGCGTCATGGCGCGCCGAAAGAAGGCGACAGAGATTGCCGTAACCGGCGGGGGTTTTTGCGAGAAGGACTGCGCGATGCGTTTGGTAAGTCAGTTCGGCGCCGAGGATGGGTTTGATGCCGGATGCGCGAGCCACCTCGAGGAACCGGATGGCGCCGTACAGGCCGTTGGTATCGGTGAGCGCGAGGGTATCAGCGCCTTGCGCGCGCGCCGTCTGACAGAGGGTTTCGAGCGATGGAACACCTTGCATCGGCGAATAGGAGGAATGGACGTGTAAGTGAACGAAGGAGGAGGGCATAGTCGTATCTGCCTCAGTGTGTTCTGCCGTAACGAATGATGCCGGTTCCAAAGCGTGCTCTCAGCCGATCAAGGGCGAGCGTCACCTGCCGCGCGCGGATTCGGTGGGGGGGTACGGCGTCGATGGCATCGAACAGCTCACATTGTTCGGCAGGGACGGTCAGTGCAGTGGCGCTCAACGTCAGCGTGCGCATGCGAATGCGCCGCCGGGCGCCTTGCCGGAACAAGGCCCGGAGCGGCGGCGTCAAATCGATTTCCCAATAACTGGGCGGAGCGATCGGGTGATGAACTGCTGCGCGGATGTGATCGCTCGCGTGAATCGTCAGCGCGAGTTGTCCGCAGACCCGTTGTTGGGTACGCAACAGGTGGCAGAGCTGTTCGAGCAGATCAGCCAGGCAATGCCATATGGCCACGTCATCGATATCGTCCGGTTCCAGTGAATGAGAGACTTCCACGCTGGGTTGGATCGGTGGCGGCATGACCGGTGTGGAGTCGATGCCTTGGGCCCAGCGCAGCAACGGCGCGGCCCACTTGCCGATGGCAAGATTCAGGGCGGGCAAGGGCGTGTCAGCCACGTCGCCGAATGTGCGGAGATTCAGATCGTTCAGGCATTGACGAAAGGGTCGCATCCGGGGCTGGTGGAGTAGCGGCAAGGTCTCAATCGACAGGGGCGCCATGAAGGCTCGTTCCGAGCCGTGACGGACTTCATAGATCTGGGCCGGTTGCACGAGGCCGGCGGCAGTTTGTGCGACAAGTTTGTTGCTGCCGATTCCCGACACGCCGTCGAATCGGATTTCCATGGCAATATCCCGTTGCAGGCGCGCGGCCGTGTCGCGGGCCGGCCCAAAGAGTCGCGTCGTGCCGGTGAGGTCGAGCAGGAAGGCGCCGGATGTTATCGGTTCCCAGACCGGGGCATAGCGGGTGATGATGCGGGACAGCATGGTATGCGCCTGAGCGGAGCGGATGGCATCGGGCGTCAGAATGTGCAGGGCGGGGCAACGCTGCAGCGCGTGTTGAACCGTCATGCCTGGATAGAGGCCGTCGAGGGCCGCCTCGGAAGATACGTCCTGCAGCACGCTGCGTGGTTGTACGACTGGGGCGACACCGATGGGTCTGTTGCGGAGGCGGGGTTCGATCAGCCGCGCAAGCGCCAGTTCGAACGAGGGCACTGCAAGGCACACAATCTGGCGATCCATCAAGTCACCGGGCCGGCACGATCTCAAGAGTTGCAGTAGCGGATGACTCCGATGACGAGGCCTTCGATGCGCAGAGAATCCGTGGAGGTGATCGTAATTGGCTTCATCGTGTCATTGGCCGGACGCAGCTCGATCGTGGAACCTTTTCGATAATAGGTTTTGATCGTAGCTTCATTGTTGACGAGGGCAATCACCGTTTGGCCGTTCCGGGCCGTGTGTTGTTTCCGGACGATGACAAGATCGCCGGGAAGAATGCCTTCGTCTCGCATCGACTCGCCCTTGACCCGTAAGGCAAACGTTTCGCCGCGCCCCTTCATGCCGGAAGGGACTTCAACGAGTTCGGTTTGGGGAATCGGCTCGATGGGATCGCCCGCCGCCACCAGGCCGGCGAGGGGAATGTGCGCCGCGGCCGTGAGGTGATCGATGGCGAGTCGAACGGTGAAGGGAATCTTGTGGGTGCCGATTTCATAGCGCGCGATGGTCTGGCGGGTGGTTTTGAGCCGGTCGGCCAGCTGTTCCTGGGTGAGTCCCAGAGCCTGGCGGGCTATTTTGAGATCTGCCGAGCGCATGTAACGAATCGTTACATAGCTGGAAGGGCCTGTCAAGTGGAGGCGATCCGGTCGACGGGCATGGTAAGATGACGCGATATGCCCCCGTTTAAGCTCGACGCTCCATTCAAACCCTGCGGCGACCAAGGCCAAGCGATTGAAAAGCTGACCTCCGGAATTCTAGCCGGCAAGCAGCATCAAGCCCTGCTTGGAGTCACTGGTTCAGGCAAGACCTTCACGATGGCGAATGTCGTCGAGCGGGTACAGAAGCCGACGCTCGTGCTCGTGCACAATAAGACCCTGGCCGGTCAGCTCTATCAGGAATTTAAACAGTTTTTTCCACAGAACGCCGTCGAGTACTTCATCAGTTATTACGATTATTACCAACCGGAAGCCTACATCCCGCAGAGCGACACCTATATTGCCAAGGATGCTTCGATCAACGATGCCATCGATCAGATGCGCCACGCAGCGACGACGTCGCTGTTGCAGCGCAATGATGTCGTGATTGTGTCGTCGGTCTCCTGTATCTACGGCCTCGGGTCGCCGGAGGTGTACCATGACATGTTGGTGTATCTCGAAGAGGGGATGGAGACGCGGCGCGAGAAGATTCTGGCAAAGTTGGTCGACATTCAATATGCGCGCAATGACGTAGATTTCCACCGCGGGACCTTTCGCGCCCGCGGCGATGTCATTGAGATTTTCCCGGCCTCGTCGGAGGCCAAGTCGGTGCGCATCGAACTGTTTGGCGATACGGTCGATGCCATCCATGAGATCGATCCGCTGACCGGTAAATCGCTGGGCAGGTTGCCCAAGATCGCCATCTATCCGAACACGCACTATCTCATTGCGCCGGATCGTTACGAACGGGCGATCACAGGCATTGAGGAAGAATTAGACGCGCGCGTGGTGGCGTTCAGGAAGAACGGTCAATTGCTCGAGGCCCAACGGATCGAGCAACGGACGAAGTTCGATCTCGAAATGATCCGCGCCATGGGCTATTGCCACGGGATCGAAAACTATTCGCGCCATTTGAGCGGACGCGCGCCGGGCGATCCTCCACCGACGTTGCTGGATTATTTCCCCAAAGACTTTTTGTTGATCATCGATGAATCGCACGCGACGGTGCCCCAGATCGGCGGCATGTATGAAGGCGACTTTTCCAGGAAACGAACGCTTGTGGACTATGGATTCCGGCTGCCTTCCGCCGTCGATAATCGCCCCCTGAAGTTCGCCGAGTTCGAGCGGATGTTGAAGCAGGTGATCTATGTGTCGGCGACGCCCGGCCCGTATGAGTTGGAACATGCCAAGGGTGAGGTCATCGAGCAGATCATTCGGCCGACTGGCTTAATGGATCCCCTCATCGACGTGCGGTCGGCGAAGGGGCAGGTAGACAATCTTCTCGCGGAAGTACGGGCGGAGTCGGCCAAGGGCAATCGCGTCCTGGTGACCACCTTGACCAAACGAATGGCCGAAGACCTCACGGAGTATTATCACGACCTCGGTGTAAAGGTCCGGTATCTGCATTCGGATATCAAGACGCTGGAGCGCGCGGAGATTATTCGCGACCTTCGTCGAGGCGTCTTTGATGTGCTGGTCGGCATCAACCTGTTGCGGGAGGGCCTTGACCTTCCAGAGGTCGGGTTGGTGGCTATTCTGGATGCGGATAAAGAAGGCTTTCTCCGGTCGCATCGATCCCTCATCCAAACGGCAGGGCGTGCGGCGAGAAATCTGGATGGGCGGGTCATTTTTTACGGGGACACGGTAACCGATTCGATGCGGAGCGCGATGGATGAGACGGCGCGCCGGCGCCATATCCAGGAGGCCTACAATAGGGCCAATGGCATTACCCCGGAAAGCATCAAGAAATTGATCCCGGTGCTCGATTATGCGTCAGGAGGAACGAAGGGTGATCAGCTGGAATTAGCGGCGGAGTCGCCGGAAGTCTATGCCACGACGGGGGATGCGGAGCAGCTGATTCGCCGGCTGGAAGTGGAGATGAAGGCGGCGGCAAAGCAGTTGGAATTCGAGCGGGCCGCGGAATTGCGCAATCGGATCAGAGCGTTGAAGCTGAAGGCGCTGGAATTAGCCCAGTAGCGGAGTGGCGAGAGGCCGGGGCGACGGAGCGAATCGCGGTCACATTTGTTTATAAAGATAGGCCCCCAGAAACATCCCCAACACGCTGAGCAGGCTGACCTTGATGCTGAAGCCGAAGGTTAACTTGAGGAGTACTAGATCAAGTGTCAGTGGCGGGTTGATGCCTGGAGAGAAATTGCTAGCGAAGATATTTTGAATCGCGCCGTTCGGGGCCATCACGCGAAGAATTTCTCCGAAAATCCCGCCCAGCATTCCGCCGATCAGGATAAAGATCAGCAGCATGCCGATCGATTTTCTCATCCAATGCGTCTCCTGGTTCACCCTATCGGCGGTCTGTGCCGACTTGAGGCACCATATCGGAAGCATAAAATGATGTCAACAAAATGCATGCCAGATGATGCGATGGCGCGCATGCGCAACGACTGTCCTGAACGGCTTCCATGGAATTCCTGTCGGTATTCGAGGATGAAGAGCGGAACCTTTGCTCGCCTCGCAGCTCCGAACGAGTCCTGACGCACCCCCTCTTCTCGCACGTGATGCAGGGAAAGTCTCCCTGGGACAGCGCATCCCGGAGGGCTCGAATATCTTGACTTCACGCGCCCCCCTTCTATAGACTGCCCGATGCTATTTTTTTGATGTTTTTCCAGGCGATCGGAGCTCTGGCTCGAACCCGGCTTCGATGGCCTTTTTCTTTGGTGACTGGTGCTTGACGCGCTGAGCGAAAAGTTTGAACGGATTCTCAAGAAGCTTCGTGGGCAGGGTGTGCTCACGGAGGACAATATTGCGGAAGCGCTGAAGGAAGTCCGCCTCGCATTGCTTGAGGCGGACGTGAACTTCAAAGTCGTCAAGGATTTCCTGGATCGCGTTCGTGAAAAGGCGATCGGTCAGGAAGTGCTGAAAAGTCTGACGCCTGGTCATCAGGTCGTCAAAGTCGTGTGGGACGAACTCCGCGGCATGATGGGCGGGGAGCGGTCCGGTATCAGTCTCGCCTCCAGGCCGCCGACGATTCTCATGATGGTCGGACTGCAGGGAGCCGGGAAAACCACGACCTCCGGCAAACTGGCCCGCTTGTTCAAGAGCCAGGGGAAGCGCGTGTTACTTGTCGCGGCCGACCCGCGTCGCCCTGCCGCAGGCGATCAGTTGGCCAGCCTCGGACAGGACCTTGGTATCGATGTTCACCGGTTCGATCAAGTGGATGCTTCTCGTGCCGACGTGGTGCGCATCTGTCAGCGCGGAGTGGAGCGCGCCCAGGAACAGGGCTACGACTTGGTTGTCCTCGATACCGGCGGCCGGTTGCATGTCGACGACGAATTGATGGCCGAACTTGTGGCGGTCAAGCAGGCCGTCACTCCCCACGAGGTATTGCTCGTGGCCGACGCGATGACCGGTCAGGATGCGGTCAACATGGCGGGGCAGTTTGATCGGCAGGTCGGCCTTACCGGGGTGATCCTGACGAAAGTTGAAGGCGACGCGCGAGGCGGCGCCGTCTTGTCGATCCGTGCCGTGACCGGCAAGCCCATCAAGTTTCTCGGCATGGGTGAAAAGCTCGATGCCCTGGAGCCGTTCCATCCGGATCGAATGGCCTCGCGGATCCTTGGAATGGGTGACGTCCTTTCGTTGATCGAAAAGGCACAAGAAACATTCTCGCGGGAAGAGGCCGAAGCCGCTCAAAAAAAACTGACGAGCAGCACCTTTACGTTGGAAGATTTCCGGTCACAACTCGGGCAGATGAATCGGCTGGGCTCGTTCGAGCAGATTCTAGGCATGCTGCCGGGCGGACAAAAGTTGAAGGACCTCGCGAACAGCGGACTGCCCGAAAAAGAAATGAAGCGGGTTGCGGCCATGATCGACTCCATGACCACGCGTGAGCGGCGCGACCATACGCTGATCAACGGCAGTAGGAAAAAAAGAATCGCGCGCGGCAGCGGGACGAGCGTGCAAGAGGTCAACCGTTTGATCAAGCAGTTTTTGCAGGCTCGAAAAATTGCAAAAGTCATGTCGGGCGGCGCCGGCGGGCGGCGCCAGTTGGCCCAAATGCTTCGGGGAATGTGAGCGGGCAAACGCACGAGTGCGCAAGGAGTCACTGATAGAGAAGCGAGTCTTAACCGAGCAGATCCAGCCGATGGCTGAGCGCTCATTATTGTGAGGAGGTTCTAGTGGCGGTTCATTTACGATTGGCACGGACAGGGCGACACAAGCGGCCGATGTATCGGGTGATCGCGGCGGATTCACGGAAGCCGCGAGACGGCCGGTTTTTGGAAATTCTCGGCATTTTTGATCCGCTGAAGGATCCGGCAGTCCCGGTGCTGAAGTCGGAACGAGTGCTGTCGTGGTTGCGGCATGGCGCTCAGCCCACGACAACCGTGCGGACGCTCTTGAAGCGGCATGGGGTCTGGAAAGAGTTCGAGACCGAGAAGAGTGCGAAGGCTGAGAAGCCGGGAAAAGACGAGAAGAACAAAAAGTAACCGGATCTCATGACGCCGCTCGATCAGGCAGAGCTTGTGACCATTGGAAGGATCGAGCGATCCTTCGGCGTGCGAGGCGAAGCGCGCGTGCGGTCGCTGAGCGACGTGCCCGGTCGATTTGAGGCGCTTCGTGAGGTGACGATTGTCGCGTCGAGCGGCAAGAGTCTCGTGACTCGGGTTACTCATGTGCGGTCCGGTGGGCCGACATTGATCATGGGGTTTGACGCGTTCACGACGCCGGAGCAGGTCGCCGAGTTTCGCGGTGGACTCTTGCAGGTTCCGCGTGGAGACTCGCCGGCGCTGCCAACCGATCAGTACTATCAATGCGACTTGATCGGGATGGTTGTCCAGGACGAAGGCGGAACGGTATTAGGCCGGCTGGAAGAAGTCTTGGCCATGTCGGATAGCCAGGCGTTCGTGGTGCGACAGGACGGGAAAGAGTTGCTGATCCCTGCGGCAAAACAACTCGTGCTGTCGGTCGATGTTGCGAAACGGGTGATGACGGTTCGGCTGCCAGAAGGGTTCGGAGACCTGTAAGATGCGGTGCGCTGTTCTGACATTGTTCCCCGATATGGTGGCCCCGGTGCTTGGCCAGAGTATTCTCAAGCGCGCCCAGGAAAAGGGGTTGCTGGACGTTGCTGTCCAGAATTTGCGTGAGTATACCTTCGACCGGCATAAAACGGCGGACGATGTGCCGTATGGCGGGGGCGCGGGCATGGTCATGAAAGCTGAACCGGTCCTGCAAGCCGTCGATGCGTTGCGCGCCCGGTATCAGGCCTCTCATCCCGGGACGACCTTGCGGGTGATCATGCCGTCTCCCCAGGGGCGGCCCTTTACGCAAGCACTCGCGCAGTCTCTGGCGCAGGAGGACCGCGTCGTGGTGTTTGTGTGCGGGCATTATGAGGGCATGGATGAGCGTGTGAACGTGGCCCTTTGTCCGGAACAGATCTCTGTCGGCGACTATGTGTTGACCGGAGGGGAATTGGCGGCGCTGGTGATGATCGACGCCGCGGCCCGCTTGGTCCCCGGCGTGCTCGGTGATGCGGCGTCGGCGGCCGAGGAATCGTTTACTGACGGGATGTTGGAGTATCCGCATTACACCAGACCTGCGGAGGTGCGCGGGATGGCGGTTCCTGAGGTGTTGGTATCGGGACACCACGAGGCAATTCGCCTGTGGCGTCGTAAGGAAGCGTTGCGGAACACCTATCTCAAGCGGCCGGATCTCTTGCGGGATCGCGAGCTTGGATTGGAAGATCGACGGTTGTTGAGCGAAGTGATGCAAGAGAGTCTTGTCCAGGTACCTGTTCGTTGAGAGGAGGAGAGAGATTATGAATCGGCTAGAGCGGATCCAACGATCCTTAACCAAAAAAACGGCGCCCAAGTTCGAGATCGGGGATACCGTTCGTGTGCATGTGAAGGTCGTTGAGGGTGAGAAGGAACGTATCCAGGTCTATGAAGGGACGGTCATCGCCAGAAAAGGGACGCTGAACAGCGAGACCTTCACCGTGCGAAAGTTGTCGTATAACGTCGGTGTCGAACGGACCTTTCCGATCCATTCCCCCAACGTGGCGAAAGTCGATGTCGTCCGCCAGGGGCGTGTCCGTCGCGCCAAGTTGTATTATTTGCGGACGAAAAAGGGCAAGTTCGCCAAGGTGGAAGACCGCGAGTTCAAAGCCGAAAGTAAGGCGCAGACTGCAGCGAAGATCGAAGCGGCGGCGGCCGCGAAGGCCTAGCACGGTCTTTCCCATCAGCTCAGGACAGAGGCGCACGTTTGGTTGGTAGCCTGAACCCGACGACAGGGGGACCCACCGATGAATTTGAGGTGGAGGCCTGGTCGCGCGGGTACCGGCATATTGCCGGTCTGGATGAGGCTGGACGTGGGCCTCTCGCCGGTCCTGTCGTCGCGGCGGCCGTGTTGTTGCCGCGGCGATTCCGTTTACCGGGACTCAACGATTCCAAACAGATCGTCGAATCGGACCGTGAGCGGCTCTTCGCTGAAATTGTTCGCCGCGCGACCGGGGTCGGCATTGGCGCCGCGACGGAGGCGGAGATCGATCGCCTGAACATTCTTCAGGCGTCTCTGTTGGCGATGCGGCGTGCGCTGCTGGCGCTTCCGGTCCCGCCGGACTTCCTGCTCCTGGATGCGGTCACTCTTTCCGGACTCTCAATTCCCCAGCGTGCCATCATCAAAGGCGATGGACTGTCTTGTTCCATTGCAGCGGCATCGATTGTTGCCAAGGTCACGCGAGACCGTCTGATGGTCGAATACCATCGCTGGTATCCTCAATACAATTTCGCCGCACATAAAGGCTATGGCACGCCGGAGCATCTGCGTGTGCTTCGGGAGCATGGGCCCTGTGCAATTCATCGGCGCAGTTTCGCGCCCGTTCAACATTGCGTTGCGGAAGGCGAGACGGGAGGTCTTTCGCTGTGCGATCACCGTGAGAGCCGGCTCGACTGATGCGGGATCGACGTCAACTGTTGGGAGATGAGGGCGAAGGGCAGGCCGAAGCCTACCTTCGCGGTCAGGGGTTGAGAATTGTGGGCCGGAATGTGCGCTCCCCGTTGGGCGAGCTCGACCTGATCGCGGATGACGGCGGGATTCTGGTGTTTGTCGAAGTCAAGCGGCGACGCACGGGAGCCTATGGTGGGGCACTGGAAGCGGTGGGCGCGCGCAAACGCGCCAAGTTAATTCAACTGGCTTCGCAATATTTGGCACAACATCGCTTGCACGACCGCATGTGCCGGTTCGACGTCGTGTTGATTCAGGACGATGCCGGGGCTGGTGCAGTCGTGCAACATATTGCGAATGCATTCGACGTCGCAGGTGATGATCTGCGATGGTAGGATGATGCCCGTGAGTGTCTGAGTTGTGTGTCGGGTTTGTGCCGCGCCATGTCATGCGGGAAGGCCCCGACCTGTTGCTGTGCGCTGACCGCTCCCGTTGTCGCCATTCATGATTCAACTTTTTCACGTCTCAAAATATTACGATCGCCGCCCGGCCCTTTCCGATGTGACACTGGAAATCGAGAAAGGCGAATTTGTTCTGTTGATGGGCCCCAGCGGGGCGGGGAAATCGACTCTGCTCAAGCTCTTGATCGGGGCGGAGCGTCCGGAGGAAGGCCAGATTCTCGTGCAGGGTCGCAGCCTGTCGAAGCTGCGACCCTCGGAGATTCCCGTGCTGCGTCGCAAGGTGGGGGTCGTGTTGCAGGACTTCCGTCTCCTGCCGAAGAAAACGGTGTTCGAAAATGTCTCGTTGCCCTTGCTGGTACAGGGCGCATCGACAACGGAAATCCGGCGCAAAGTCGCGGAAGCACTGCGCTCCGTCGGCCTGGATCATAAAAAAGATCTCTTTCCGCCCGGCCTGTCCACGGGAGAACAGCAACGCATTTGTATTGCCCGCGCGATCGTCAACGGGCCGATTATGCTGCTGGCCGATGAACCGACCGGGAATTTGGACCCTGATTTGACGAGCGAAATTATCGAGCTGTTTAAGTCGATCAATGCGCGGGGAACGACCATCATCGTCGCGACGCATGATCCCAATGTGCTGGCCCAGGTCAATCGACGGGTGATCACCCTGGAGCACGGCAAAGTGGTGTCCAGGGAACAGGTGGCCCCGTGAGGCGTCTCCTGTACCTCTTGCGAGAGGCCGTCGCCAATGTCCTGACGAATAGAACCACCACCCTGGTCGCGGTGGCGACGACTGCCTTTACCTTTGCCTGCGTCGGCGTCTTTTTGTTGCTCTACGTGAATTTGAAAACCATGGCGACCTCGCTCGAACAGGATATTCAGGTCATGGTGTATCTGCAGGACGACGTGACTGAGCAGGCACGCAACGATATTGAGCAGCAACTGAAAGCTGATCGAGCGATCGGATCATTGACGTTTGTGTCCAAGGAACGGGCGTTGGCTGATTTTCAGGCCCAATTTCCCTCCGAGTCTCGGCTGCTGCAGGGACTCGGGCAAAACCCGCTCCCGGCCTCATTCGTCGTGACGTTGACCGCGGAGTCTCGCTCCTCCGACGCCATGCGGCGCTGGGCCAATCGCACACAACTGATTCCCGGCGTCGGTCAGGTTCAGTATAACCAGGAATGGGTGGAGGCCTTAGCGGGTATTGTGCGATACATTGAGGTGGCTGCCATTATTGTCGGTATGATTTTGTCGGCCGCCTCGGTGACGATCATCGCCAACACGATTCGCCTGGCCCTCTATTCCCGTCGTGAGGAAATCGAAATTCTGGGGTTGATCGGGGCAAGCGCCACGTTCATCCGGGTGCCCTATTTGCTGGAAGGCGCCGCATTGGGCCTTTGTGGAAGCGCCCTGTCACTGGTGATCCTCAAAGGCGGGTTCGAATTGTTCCGCCATCAAATTCATTCCGCCACGCGGTTCCTGGGTGTTGATGCGCTGCTGACATTTTTCCCTTTCGACATGTGCGTCGTGCTCATGCTGGTGGGGCTCTTTCTCGGCTGCGCCGGTAGTTTCCTCTCGCTGTTACGTTTTGGCGAGGGACGGGCATGACACGGATGCAGTGGGGATGGATCGTGTTGAGCGTCCAGGCGGTTTTGGTCATGAGCCCGATGCCGGCAGATGCCGAGCGTAAGGATTCCTATGCCGATAAGATCGAGCGGGAAAAGAAAACGCTGGAAAAATTGCGCGGGACCATCGTCGAGAAGCGAAAAAAGGCGGATGAAGCCGAGAAAAAACGCGAGTCGGTGCTGCAGGGACTGCAGTCGTTGGACGAGCGTCTGGTGCGCTACCGGCAGGAACATCAGGAGACCGTCAGAAAGCTGAAAAAAAAGGATGCGGAAATCGAGCAGATGGGCGTGCAGCTGAGCCGTCTGTCCGAACGCATCGACGAACGGCAGGAGGCCATTGCCGCCCGGCTGCGGGTCCAGTACGTCGAGGGACGGTTTTGGCAACTCAAGACCCTCCTCGCCGCCAGCTCGGCCGGCGACTTTCAGCGCCGGTTCCGGTATCTCTCCGCCGTGACGCAGCGGGAATATGAGATCATGGAAGGCTATCGGAAGGATGCCGAGCGGATCGCCGAGGTGGAACGGAGCCGGGAGGAAGCGCGGCAGGGGATTTTTGCCTATAAGCTCAGCACAGAGGAAAAACTGGCCCAAATTCGCGGGCTCAAGAAGCAGAAGCGCGTCTATCTCGCGAAAATTACGCGGGAAAAGGAGTCGCATGACCGGGCGGTGGAGGAGCTGGAGCGTTCCGCGAATCGAGTCGACAGTTTATTAAAAGAACTTGAAACGAGGCGGCGGGCCGCCCTGGCGAACCGCCCTCCAATCGCCGGGGGAGGGCTCCGGGCATTACGGGGAACGCTGTTGTGGCCGACAGACGGGCAGGTGGTGTCGTATTTCGGCCGGCAGAAGCACCCGACCTTCAACACCTACATTCAGCGAAAAGGGATTGAGATTCGCGCGGAGGAAGGGAGTAATATACGATCGGTGCTTGCCGGTCAGGTTGTGTATGCGGACTGGTTGAAAGGCTACGGACTCGTTATAATCATGGATCATGCCAACGGGGTGTTTTCGCTCTACGCCCATGCATCGAAAATTTTGACGTCTGTGGGCGCCCGGATTGAAGCCGGGGAGGCGATCGGGGAAACGGGCGACACCGGCATGACAGGAGAGAATACGCTCTATTTTGAGCTGCGCGAGGGGGCAGAACCGGTGGATCCCCTGGTGTGGCTGTCAAAGCGGTAGGCCTCGGGAAGGAAGGAACCCACGTTATGGAACAGCGGCGGAGCCGGCGGTGGTTATATCTTTTGCTGATGGTGACAGTAGCTCTCGGAGTCGGAATCGTGCTGGAAAAGGGGTTGGAGCGGACCGGCCACGCCTCTGAAACCTACGAAGAGCTGCGCACCTTTTCCGAGGTGTTGACGCAGGTTCAAAAACACTATGTCGACGACACCAAGGTGAAAGACCTCGTGCAAGGAGCGATTCGCGGAATGTTGTCGACGCTGGATCCACATTCCGCCTACATGACGCCTGAAATGTACAAGGAGATGCAAGTCGAGACCAAAGGCGAGTTCGGGGGCGTGGGTATTCAAATCGGGGTGAAGGAAAACCGGCTGGCCGTGATCTCTCCGATCGAAGGGACGCCCGCGCACAGGGCCGGGATCAAGGCCGGGGATTTCATCACCAAGGTGAACGACGAACCCACCAAAGATTTGACCCTGATGGATGCGGTGCAGAAAATGCGCGGGCCGAAGGGCACCAAAGTGAACCTGACCATTCAGCGGGACGGCAGCGCAGATCCCCTGGCCTTTTCGCTGGTTCGGGATACCATCAAGATTGAAAGCGTCAAGTTCAAGGTGCTCGATAACACGATCGGATACGTACGATTGACGCAGTTCCAGGAAGCCACGGGAAAGGATCTGGGGCGCGCATTGAAGCAGTTCAAAGAGCAGAAGGTTCAGGGCACGATCCTCGACCTGCGTAATAACCCCGGGGGGTTGTTGACGGCGGCCGTCGATGTATCCGAGCAGTTTGTGGGGAACGGGAAGCTGATCGTGTATACAAAGGGACGCGAGGGGAAGAAGGACGAGTGGTTCTCGAAAACCAAAGAGACGCTGGAAGATTCTCCAATGATCATCTTGGTCAATGAAGGCTCGGCCAGCGCATCCGAAATTGTCGCCGGGGCCTTGCAGGATTGGGGGCGGGCAGTCATCGTCGGAACCACCTCGTTCGGCAAAGGGTCCGTGCAGACGATTCTCCCGCTTGGCGATGGGTCAGGGCTCCGGCTCACGACGGCCAAGTACTACACTCCGAAGGGACGTTCAATTCAGTCCACCGGGATCACGCCGGATATCGTCGTAAAATTGCAGACGCAGACGGTGGCGAAAGCGGGTGAGAAAGACGCGAAAGAGACGGAGCCGAAGACGGCCAAAGCTCCGGCCGCCGGCAAGGACCCGGCATCATCCAAACCGGCGGATGAATCTGCGCATAAGAATGGCGCGGTGTCGTTGGGCGATGCGGGCGGGGACATCTCCGTAGAGGACGACGTGCAGTTGCAGAAGGCCGTTGAACTCCTGAAGACCTGGAAGATCTTCAAGGAGCTTCGGCCGGCGGCGTAGCCGCGGCGGATTCACGCTGCCGGCGGATGGCGTCGAGAAGTGCGTCTTCCGATCCTGAAAATCCTGGTTGCGTCCGCAAGAGGTGGGACGCAACCAGGGATTCCAGATCCGGCAACGTGCGAATCTGCAGCCGGAAATAGAGGTAACTCACCAACGCCTCAGACAGCCCTGGCAACGAGGCCCATTCAGCCACTTCATTCGGCAGCGGCGTGTTGAGTTCCTCGTAGGCGCGGATCGTTCCCGTGGCGAGAAACTCCTCGATTTTTCCTGCCAGGTCTTTCCCGATTCCAGGAATCTCTTGTAACTGACGACGTGCGGCCAGATCGGAGAGGTCTCCGGGAATCGTGAGGATGGCCTCGGCCGCCTTTCGGTAGGCGCGTACCCGGTAAGGGTTGGCGCGTTGAGCCGCCAGCAGGTTGGCCATGGCCCGAAAGATGTCTGCGAGTTGATGGAGACGGTCATCCATGTGTGAGTCACGGCGCGAAGGATGCGCCATTGTGCGGGGAATGAATGGAAAAGGGCAAGCCTATCCGGCTTGTTGACAACCGGATTTCCTGTTTCATAGGATGAGCCGAAGCGTTGAGGGGGCACAGTGACTATCCACGTCAATGGTGAATCACGGGGGATCGGCGATGGGCAAACGGTCGCCGGCCTGCTGCGTGAATTGGACATCCGAACGGATCGCGTGGCGGTAGAATTGAATTTGGAGATTCTGGACCGTACGGACTTTGAGATCCGGGGACTCCGTGAGGGAGATCGGGTGGAAATATTAAGTTTTATCGGCGGCGGAGCGAAGTAAGGCATGACTATGACGAAAGATCGGTTGGTGATCGCCGGCAGGGAATTTCAATCGCGCCTGTGGGTCGGGACCGGGAAATACAAAGATTTTGCGGAGACCAAAAAAGCGATCGACGCCTCGGGCGCCGACGTGGTGACCGTCGCCGTGCGCCGCGTGAATATTACGGATCGTTCCAAGGAAAACCTCCTCGACTATCTCGATCCGAAGAAATATATCATTCTGCCGAACACGGCCGGCTGTTACACCGTGGAAGACGCGGTGCGTTACGCCAGATTGGCGCGCGCGGCCGGCGTGTCCGATCTGGTCAAACTGGAAGTGCTTGGCGACGAGAAAACCCTGTTTCCCGATACGGCCGGATTGATCGAGGCGGCGAAGATTCTCATCAAGGAGGGGTTTATCGTCCTCCCGTACACGAACGACGATCCGATCGTCGCCAAGAAGCTGGTGGACATCGGTTGCCCCGCCGTCATGCCGCTGGCTGCTCCGATCGGGTCCGGTCTAGGTATCCGGAATCCATACAACCTCAAGATCATCATGGAAACGGTCAAGGTGCCGATCATCGTTGATGCCGGGGTTGGTACGGCTTCCGATGCGGCTCTCGCGATGGAATATGGCGCTGATGCGGTCTTGATGAATACCGCGATTGCCGGCGCCCAGGATCCTCTGGCGATGGCGGAAGCGATGAAATACGCGGTGTGGGCCGGCCGGTTGGCTTACAAGGCCGGACGCATTCCGCGTAAGTTATACGCTACGGCCAGCAGTCCCATTGAAGGCATGCTCTGAAACCTGTTGAGTCATGACGCGGGAGTGGCGAGTCGTTCGGCGCAAGGTGCACGCCGTGCCTCGAATCTTCACTCGCTGCGTACCACGTACGTCCTTTCCCTGAATGGCCCCCGTCGATTTCCGTCTGTACCTCGTCACTGATCGTCATCAAACCGCCGGGCGTCCGCTCTTGTCCGTACTCGGGCGGGCCGTCCGTTCCGGCGTGCGAGCCATTCAACTCCGCGAGCGCGATCTGCCGATCCGCGAGCTGCGTTCACTGGCGATGGAGCTTCAGGTTGAGTTGCCGGATGTCCGGCTGTTCATCAACGATCGCGTCGATGTGGCGCTGGCCGTGCGCGCCCAGGGCGTGCATTTGCGCGAGAGCAGTCTGCCCGCGGGGGTGGTGCGGGGCCTGCTGGCGCCTCACCAATTGCTGGGGCTCTCAGTGCATTCGCTCGACGGGGTCATGGCGGCTGAACAACAAGGGGCCGACTTCGTGGTGTTGGGGCCCGTCTATGACACGCCGTCGAAGCGCGTGTACGGGCCGCCGATCGGATTGGGTGTGCTCGAGCAGGCTGCGCGGAAGGCGCGTATTCCGATCTTTGCCATCGGCGGGATCACGGCGGCTCGCGCGCGCGAGGTGCGACGCGCCGGGGCGTTCGGCGCGGCAGTGCTGTCGTCCATTTTAAGCGCAGTCAATGTCGAACGCGCGACCGAGGAATTGCTTTCCGCCATCGAGATCGAGTGATGATGTTGCGCCGGGACGCGCGATGGTCAGCGCGCGAGCAGTCGTCGCGCCCGCGCCGCTCCTGCTGCAGTTGACCACCCTATATACGGATGATAGAATCCGAAACAGTGTAGATGACCGTCATAGACAAGGATTTTCATCAATCCGACGAGTGGGGCGATGGCCGAATCAAAAGGGAGTTCAGGCCGACTCCGGTCCTTCCGTGATTCCGTCAAGCGCCTGACCCGGTCACTTTCTGACGGAGATGGAGTCGTGACGCACAAGAACGACGAACATGCCCGCGAAGTTGAAAAACTTCGTACCCAAATCCAGTCCATGGAGGAGGAGATCCGGCGGCTCTACCAGTCACGCTACCAGCTCGAGCAGACGACGAAGCAGAATGAAAAGCTCGTCGCCACCCTTCAGGAAGCCAAATCACAAATCGAAACATTGCGGGCCGAAGTCGAGAAGCTGACGGCTCCTCCTTCGACGTACGGCATTTTTTCCAGCCTGGATACCGATGGCACGGGGAATGTGTATGTCTCCGGGCGCAAGATGAAGGTCAGCCTGCACCCTTCCATTAAAGCCAAGGAATTGCGCAAAGGCCAGGAGGTGATCCTCAATGAGGCCCTGAATGTCATCGCCGTACGCGGGTTCGACGTTCAGGGTGAAGTGGTCCGTTTGAAGGATGTGCTGGAAGGGAACCGCGCCTTGGTGACTTTGCATTTCGATGAAGAGAAGGTTGCGGAACTCGGCGAACCGTTGGTCCGCGAGCGTCTGAGCGTAGGCGATCACCTCTTGTATGATCCGCGATCGGGTTGCGTCATCGAAAAACTGCCGAAGTCCGAAGCCGAGGAGCTGGTGCTGGAAGAGGTGCCCGATGTGGACTACGAGCACATCGGCGGACTGCAGCGGGAAATCGAACAGGTGCGCGATGCGGTGGAGCTCCCGTTCCTGTACCCGCATATTTTCTCCAACTATAGGTTGAGCGCGCCGAAGGGGGTGCTGCTGTACGGCCCGCCCGGCTGCGGGAAAACGCTCATTGCAAAAGCCGTGGCCAGTTCCATTGCCAAGAAGCTCGGGCATTTAAAAGACCGGCAGCTGCGCAGTTATTTCCTCCATGTGAAGGGCCCTGAGCTGTTGAATAAGTACGTCGGCGAGTCGGAGCGGCAGGTGCGCGAAGTGTTCAAGAAGGCCAAAGAACGGGCCGACGACGGCCACCCCGTGATTGTGTTTTTCGACGAAATGGACGCCTTGTTCCGCACGCGCGGCACCGGCATCTCGTCGGACATCGAGTCGACCATTGTGCCGCAGTTCTTGTCCGAGATCGACGGCGTCGAGCGATTGACCAATGTGATCGTCATCGGCGCCAGTAACCGCCAGGATCTCATCGATCCCGCCGTTCTGCGCGCGGGCAGGCTGGATGTGAAGGTGAAGGTCGGTCGTCCCGATGCGACGGCGGCCCGGGATATTTTCTCCAAATACGTGACGGCAGATCTTCCCTTCGCCGAGGAAGATCTCGCGCGGCACGGCGGGGATGCCCGCGCGCTCGTCGATTTCCTGATGAATCTGACGGTCGATGCCATGTATGCCACGACCGACGAAAACAAATTTATTGAGGTCACCTATGCGAATGGCGAAAAAGAAGTGCTGTACTTTAAGGACTTCGCCAGCGGCGCCCTCATCGAGGGCATCGTGTCGCGAGCCAAGAAATTTGCCGTCAAACGCGCCATTGCTCAAGAGGGGAGCGGTCTGCGGGCCGATGACCTGATCCGGGCGATTCGCGAAGAATTCAAAGAGCACGAAGACCTGCCGAACACGACCAATCCGGACGATTGGGCGAAGGTCGCCGGGAAAAAAGGTGAAAAGATTGTCCATCTTCGGACAATCAGCGGCGGGTTGTCAGAGGCGCGTCAAATCGAAACCGTCAACACGGGCCACTACCTGTAACGCGCGATATTCCATGAACGAGACTCATTCGCACAGCCTGTCCCGTGTCATCGGCACGGAGACTGAATTCGGTATTGCCAGCCGGGATCCGAACGCGGCCGATCCCGTGGCGAACTCCATTCATGTCATCGGGTACTACCCGCATCTTCCTGCGCCTCATGCGGTGTGGGACTATGAGAACGAAAATCCCCTGCTGGATGCTCGTGGGTTCGAGGTCGATGGGGAACGCGAGCGGCCGGGGCCCGAATACAATCGGCAACTCAATAAGGTGTTGGCCAACGGCGGCCGGCTCTATGTCGACGGCGCCCATCCGGAATATTCCACGCCTGAGTGCACCAATGCCCGGGAAATCGTGGCGTTCGAGCGGGTCGGCGAGCGCATCATTGCCCAGGCCCTGGCCGGGATCACGGAGGCGCGCGGCCGCGATCAATTCGTGCTCTATAAGAATAATTCGGACGGCAAGGGCAACAGCTACGGCTATCACGAGGACTATCTTGTCTCGCGCGCGGTGTCGTTCGATCGGATCACGCAGGTGCTCACGCCGTTTCTCGTGACGCGGCCGATTTACGCCGGGTCGGGCAAGGTCGGAGCCGAGAATCAGACCACCCCCGTCGATTACCAGATTTCGCAGCGAGCCGATTTCTTCGAAACGCTCGTGGACCTCAACACCATGGTGCGGCGACCCATCATCAACACGCGGGATGAACCGCATTCCGATGCGGCAAAATACCGGCGCCTCCATGTGATCGTCGGGGACGCCAATATGGCGGAGGTCTCAACCTATCTCAAGGTCGGTACGCTGTCGATCGTGCTGGATCTACTTGAGGCCGGGGCCGACCTTCCCCGGATAAGTCTGGCCGACCCGGTCAGCGCCATCAAGCAAGTGTCACGGGATGTGCTGGTGAAGGAGAGCCTCAAGCTGACCGACGGCAGCGCGGTGACCGCGATTGCGGTGCAGCGGGCCTTCCTCAAGGCGGCGCAGGGGTACTATGCCTGCCATGAACTCAATCAGGTTACGAAAGACATCCTGGTGCGTTGGGAGGATGTGCTCGACCGTCTGGAGCGGGACCCGCGTTCGCTGGTGCGGGAGTTAGACTGGGTGGCCAAGCGCTACCTGATAGAGTCCTATATGGACCGCAAGTCCTGCGGGTGGGATGATCCGCGCGTGCGATTGATGGATCTGCAATATCATGATGTCCGTCCGGACCGGGGATTGTATTACACCCTCGAACGCAGCCATATGATCGAGCGGGTCGTGTTGGACCATGAGATTTCCCGGGCGGAGATGAACCCTCCGGGCGGGACAAGGGCGTACTTCCGCGGCCAGTGCGTGAAGAAATACCCGAATGCCGTCTACGGGGTGAGCTGGACCTCTGTGCTCTTTGATGTCGGGCAGAACAAGATCAAGCGGATTCCGTTGATGGACCCCCTGCGCGGCACCGAAGCGCTGACGGGGGAGCTCCTGGCCCAGGCGGAAACCGCGGCTGCGCTGCTCGAAAAACTGTCAACCTGACTGCGACCGCCACATGAACCCTATGTCCTTTCTGCCTCATCACGACGGTTCCAGCTTCTTCGATTTTCTCAGCCAGCACCATCCCGGGTTAAGGCCGGGCGTACAGGGCCTCGCGATGCCGCGCGCGGCGCTTCCGGAAGATCTCGGCCGGCCGGGCGCTCTCCCGGTGCCGCACGGAACGACGGTGCTGGCGTTGAAATATCGGGATGGGGCGATTATTGCCGGCGATCGGCGGGCGACGGAGGGATTTCAGATCGCCGATCGCCGGATCGAAAAAGTGTTCCGCATCGACGAGTATTCCGCCATGGCCATTGCCGGCGCGGCAGGGCCCTGCATCGAAATGGCGAAGTTATTTCAAACCGAGCTTGAACATTATGAAAAGCTGGAAGGCGTCCAGCTGTCATGCGAGGGCAAGGCCAACAAGCTGGGGCAAATGGTGAAGGCCAATCTGCCGATGGTCTTTCAAGGATTGGTCGTGATGCCCCTCTATGTCGGGTACGATCTGAAGCGAAAGGAAGGCCGTATCTTCAAATATGACATTACGGGCGGCCGGTACGAAGAGTCCGATCATCATTCCATCGGCTCCGGCGGCAAAGACGCGCGCAATACCATGCGGGAACATTACCGGCTCGGGCTCGACGAAGAAGCCGCGCTCCGCGTCGGATTGCTGGCGTTGTACAATGCCGCGGATGAAGACGTGGGAACGGGAGGGCCGGATCTGGTCCGCGGGATTTATCCGACGGCAAAGATCGTGAGCGATGCCGGTATCACGGATGTGCCGGAAGCCCGCGTCCGCGGCCTGTACGAAACCATGATCGCAGAACGAAGGAGATCTTAGTCGATGCCGTTGCCCTACTACGTCTCGCCTGAACAGATGATGCAGGATAAGGCGGAGTATGCCAAAAAAGGCATCGCCAAGGGACGCTCGATCATTGCCCTGGAATATGTGGACGGTATTCTGCTGGCGGCGGACAATCCCAGCTCTTCCCTGCATAAGGTTTCCGAGGTGTATGACCGTATCGCGTTTGCCGGGGCCGGCAAATATAGCGAATTCGAGCATCTCCGCAAGGCAGGCATTCGCCATGCCGATCTGACCGGGTATATGTACAGCCGGGAAGATGTGAGCGCGCGGACCCTCTCGAACGCCTATTCCCAGAGCCTGGGGACGGCCTTCAGCACGGATGTGAAGCCGTTGGAGGTGGAAATCCTTGTGGTCCAGGTCGGGGGAAACGGCCAGGCGAACGAAATCTTTCGCATCTCCTTTGACGGCAGCATTACGGATGAAAAAAGTTTCGCGGTGATCGGCGGGCGCTCGGAAGCCGTCCAGCAATACTTGCGCGAACATGCGACGCCGCAGCCGCCGACGCTCAAAGACGGACTCCGGCGCTGTCTCTCCGCCCTTGAGCAGGTCGCCACGCAAAAAATTCCTTCTGAAAACCTCGAAGTTGCCGTGTTGGATAGGCAGCGCCAGGGGCGGAAATTCCGCCGGTTGACGAGCGCTGACATCTCCCACCTGTTCGCGTAACCTTCTCTCGCACACATGGGCGCGTCTCCGGCGTCACCGATGATCGGCCAGGGCATCATCCGGCTGCGCAAGGCAACGAATCCCGACCGGAGTCTGTTGAAGCCACCCGCGTCAGGGTGTATCCTGACAGGAGTCGCTGCGAGAGAAGGCGTCCCCATGCAACAACGAATTTTCGGCCTGGAAAATGAGTATGGCCTGATTTTTTCTCCCAACGGGAAGATCTATCTTCCGATGGAGAAAGTGCTGGGCTATATCTTTGAAGGGCTGATTCCGAACAGCTGGCCGTCGAACGCGTTCCTGGTCAACGGCGCGCGATTTTATCAGGATACCGGCTGCCATCCCGAATACTCGACGCCGGAGTGCGACAACATTCTCGACCTCGTCATTCACGACAAGGCCGGCGAGCGCTTGCTGGAAGCCTGCCTGCCGGCGGCCGAGGAGCGCTTGCGGGAAGAGGGGCTTTCGGGCGAGATCTACATTTTTAAGAACAATACCGATTCACTCGGGAACACGTACGGGTGTCATGAAAATTACCTCATGCGCCGGGACGTGGATTTCTGGAAGGTGACCGAGCAACTCATCCCGTTTTTTGTCACCAGGCAAATTTATTCCGGCGCGGGCAAGGTCTTGAAGGTGTCCGGCAAGCCGCAGTACTTTATTTCCCAACGCGCGCAGCACATCCACGAAAAAACGTCCTCCTCCACGACCTCGTCGCGCAGCATCATCAATACGCGGGATGAACCCCATGCCGATGCGGAGAAGTACCGGCGGCTCCATATCATCGTGGGGGATTCCAATATGTCGGAATATGCCACCTATTTGAAGGTCGGCGCCGCCACGCTGGTCTTGTCCATGATCGAATCGGGATTCGGGGTGACCGGCATGGAGCTCGAAGATCCCGTCAAAGCCATCCGTGAAATCTCCCGCGATCCCACGCTGAACAAGAAGGTGAAGCTGGATGACGGCCGGCAGATGACCGCCATCGAAATCCAGCGCGTCTACGTCAAGCGCGCCATGGAATTTCTGGCCGCGCAGGATCATGACCCGGTCCTGGATGATGTGCTGGACAAGTGGATTTCCGTGCTGGATCGCCTGGAAGAAGATCCGATGCAGCTCGTGCATGAGGTCGATTGGGTGATGAAAAAGCATCTCATCCAATCGTACACGGACAAAAAAGACTGCGGGTGGGATGATCCCAGAGTGTTTCTGTTGGATTTGCAATTTCATGACGTGAAACGTACGCGCGGGCTGTATTATTTGATGGAGAACCGCGGCATGGCCGCCAGAATGGTGGAGGAAGAGGCGGTGCAACGGGCCATGTCGGTGCCGCCCCAGACCACCAGGGCGAAAGTCCGTGGTGATTTTATCCGGTTCGCGCGGGCGAAGAATCGTTCCTATACGGTCGATTGGACCTATCTCAAACTGAACGGGTATTGGGAAGAGACGATTCTCTGTATGGACCCCTTCAGCGCCGCCAACCGGCGGGTTGAGGAATTATTATCGCAGGTCTCCGGTGCGCGCTTGTACCGATGAGACGGGACGATGGAGTGAATCGAGCCAAGCCCATGTCGTTTCTGGATCGTTTTCTCATCATCTCGGTCGTGCTGCTGGCCAGCGTGTTCCCTGTCGAGCTGTTCCCAAACACGGGCCCCGTCCCTCGCGGCGGGGACGGGCAGTTAAGCGGGAAGCAGGGGCAGGTCGTGGTGGTCACTGTCCCCGGCCTCAAGGAGGCCGCCAGCGTCAAAGGCCGGTTCATGGGCCGTACCGTGACGCTGTTTCCGAATCCCGCCGCCGGCGGGACGGGCTATGTCGGCTTGCTCGGTATCGATCTGCAGGATGAACCCGGCCCGCATGAGCTGTCCATCGACGCGCAATTGGGCGAACAGACCAGGCATTTTTCCTATCAAGTCCTCGTGGTGAAGGAGAAGTTTGCCGTCGAATATCTGAAATTGCCGAAGGAGAAAGTCGATCTTGATGAGAAAGCGACCGCTCGCTGGAAGGCGGAGCAAGAGCAGGTTCGCAAGGCCTTAGCGGAGGAATCCGCGATGCGCCTCTGGCAGGCCGGGTTCGTCGAGCCGGTTCACGGGAAACGCACCGGCATTTTCGGCAGTGTCCGCATCATGAACGGGCAACCCAGAAATCCGCACAACGGAGAGGATATCGGCGCGCCGATGGGGACCGACGTTCTGGCCAGCAATGACGGGGTCGTGCGGCTCGTCGTCGATCATATTTTTTCGGGGCGGGGTGTTTTTGTCGATCACGGCCTCGGTCTCTACTCGATGTATTTTCATCTGTCGGAGGCGCTGGTCAACGAAGGTGATTTGGTCAAGGCCGGCCAGGTGATCGGGAAGGTCGGCGCCACTGGAAGAGCGACCGGCCCGCATCTCCACTGGGGCATGAAGGTCAACGGCGCACGCGTGAACCCCTATGCGCTCCTCGAATTGCCCTTTCCACAGAATCCCGCCGCTGTCCGCCCGGTATTGGCTGCGCCGCCGATCCTGCCGCAGGGAGAATCATCCGCCCCGACGGCGGTCGGCGGTGATGGGCGATAGGCCGTCTCTCCGGCTCATGGTTCACCCCGTCGCGTGTCGCTTCACACACCGTTAGGATGGGAGCGGGGAATCTTTACAGCTCTCCTGCCGGGCTGGCGATTCCAGGGCCGCGGCCACGGCCTTCGTCAGCGAGTCGGGCGTGTACGGCTTCGGCAGGAAGGCCATCTGGGTATCGAACGTTTTCAGGAGCGGTTCATCCCGCCCTGAATAGCCCGACGTGAGGATGATTTTGATATCCGGCTGCAGGGCCCGGAGTTCGCGAGCCAGCTGGGCGCCCCCCATGCCGGGCATCACCATATCCGTTACCAGCAGCGCAATGTGACGACCCTGCCGGCGCACCATCTCCAACGCCTCCTCTCCTGACCGAGCCGCCAAAACATGATAGTGCTGGGCCACGAGCACGGTATGCGCCAGTCCTCTGACCATATCGTTGTCTTCCACCAGGAGGATGGTTTCCGCCTGTTCGGTCGCGGCCTCGGGCTGCGGCGCCGCGCGGGGTGGGACCGTGTCTTCCTCCAGGCGCGGCAGGTATACCGTGAAGCAGGTGCCCTTTCCCACCT
Organism: Nitrospira sp. CR1.1; assembly: GCA_014055465.1. Lineage (NCBI taxonomy): Bacteria > Pseudomonadati > Nitrospirota > Nitrospiria > Nitrospirales > Nitrospiraceae > Nitrospira > Nitrospira sp. CR1.1. Next base: position 117,865 of record WIAF01000009.1, on the reverse strand, counting down.
CGCTCGTAATCCCCACGGTGCCTCCGCTTTGTCTGACAATGCCGTAGACGGTCGACAGCCCCAGTCCGGTGCCTTTGCCCAACTCCTTTGTCGTGAAGAATGGTTCGAAGAGATGGCCCAGGGTTTCGGCGCTCATTCCGCATCCGGTGTCACGAACGGCCAGGGTCACATAGGGACCGGGGAGCAAGGGGTCGGGCCAGAAGGGATCGGAGTGGGTGACCAGAACTTCTCCGGTTTCCAATTCCAGCCGGCCCCCGTGCGGCATGGCATCTCGCGCGTTGACGACGAGATTCATCACGACCTGCTCAATTTGTCCGGCATCCGCATGGATGCGTCCCAACATCGGATCCAGGTTGAGCACGAGATGGATATCTTCGCCGAGCACGCGCTTCATGAGCTCGACGATATCGCTCACCCGGTCATTGAGATTCAACGGCTCGCGTTCCACGATTTGATGGCGGGTGAAGGCTAACAGCTGTCTGGTCAGCCCGGTCGCCTTGTTGCCGGCGTCTCTGATCTGCGCCATGCCGCGCTGCGCGCGGGAGGTCAGCCCCGGTTCGTTCAGCAAGAGCTCCGCCCAACTGTTGATGATGGTCAGCAGGTTGTTGAAGTCATGTGCGACGCCGCCGGCCATCCGGCCTAAGGCCTCCATTTTTTGAGCCTGACGTAACTGCCGTTCGAGGTCTTTCCGGTTGAGGAATTGGCTGATCATGGCGCCCAGGTCGCAGAGTCGTCCCAGGCGGGAAGGGGCGGGGCGGAGGATCTCGGTGACGAAACACTCGATGATGCCGAGGATGTTTTTCCCGGTGGAGATCGGGAAGGCGATCGCTCCGTGCAGACCGGCCTGCTGCGCGGCCTCCCGCGCGGGGAATTCCGCCTCTTTCAGAATATCCGGAGAGCACACGGCGGCGGCGCTTGTCCAGGCGCGTCCGGCCAGGCCGGCCTCTTGTGCCAGAGACAGGGACCGGTAGGTCTGCATGAACGCGTCAATGGAGGGGTCGTCCCGATGCCAGAGCGCGTTGCAACGTAGGGTTTGGGTATGAGGATCAACGAGCCATAAGACGCCCAGCGTCCAACCTTGCAGTTCACAGATGGCGCGGAGGATTCTCGGCATCGCCTCACTGAGGGTTACCGATTCTTCAAGGGCCCGGCCCACGGCGAGTTGAACCGTGTGCATCGTTTCCGCTTGCCGGCGCTCGGTGATGTCGGTCTTGGCTCCGATCATCCGATAGGCCCGGTGTTCGCGATCGCGCAGCACATAGCCGTGGTCGACGACATAGGCATAGGTGCCGTCCGTTCTGCGAAAACGATATTCAGCCGTCCACAAATGGTTCTCCGACTGCAGGGCCTGGTTCAGGCCGGCAAGAATCGAGGCTCGATCCTCGGGGTGAATTTGCTCTGCCCACGGAATCTGGGCTCCCTGCGGGGTCCCCAGCCCTGGGCCATAGACTGTCTGGTAGGCCTCGTTGAACCACATCTCGCCGGAAGCCATGTCCCAGTCCCAGATGCCGTCTTGAGTGGCCAGGCAGGTGAGATGGAATCGTTCCTCGCTTTTCCGCAAGGCTTGCTCGACCCGGTGCCGCCCGATGGCATAACGGATGGCGCGTTTCAGTACATCACCGGTCAACCGGCTTTTGACAAGATAATCCTGCGCGCCGCGCAGCAGGGATTTTTCAGCAACCAATTCACTGTCGAGGCCGGTGAGGACGATAAGCGCCGCCTCGCCGGCCTGCGCCTGCACACGGTCCAGGGTCTCGAGTCCGTGGCTGTCCGGCAGGGCCAGGTCGATCAGCACGGCGTCTACAGGCCCGGCCAGCAGTTTGGAGAGGCCCGTATCAAGCCGGTCTGCCCAATCGAGGGAGATGTCGCGGGATTCCTCTCCGCAGAGCGCGGTTCGGATCAGTTCCGCATCGTCCTCATTGTCCTCAATCAGCAGCACGCGCATGTGTTACCTCCGCAGCGTGGGAATTTTGGAGACCAGCGTCCAATACAGTTCGAACTCTTTGACGACGGCGATAAAGCGGGTGAAGGTGACCGGTTTTCGAATATAGGAACAGGCGCCCAGTTCGAACGAACGAAGAATGTCTTCATCCCGTTCGCTGACGGTCAGGATGATGACGGGCAGCGCGCGGAGGCGAGGGTCCGATTTGATTTCTGTCAGCACCTCGAGTCCGGTCTTCTTCGGCATATTGATATCCAGCAGCACTATGCCGGGGAGTGGAGATTGGGTGAAAGGTTTGTCCCCGCGCAGGTAGGCCAAGGCCTCGTCCCCATCCCGAACCACGGTGATGCCGTTGGTGGTGTTGACGGTTTCAAACGCTTCGCGGATGAGCAGAATGTCGTCTTCGTTGTCTTCAGCGATCAGAATGTTGAATGGTCTGAGTGTCATAGGCTCCCTCTTTCGCACCCTGCCGGGTTCTGCCGAATGTGATGAAAAACTCCGATCCTCCGCCTTCACGGGGTGAGACCCAGGCTCGCCCGCCGTGCCGCTCCGCCACCTGGCGAACGATGGCCAGGCCGGCTCCGGTTCCCTCGATGTCGCGTCCCACCGCCCGCCGGAACAACTCAAAGATGCGCTCGCGCTGATCCGCTGGAACCCCCGGGCCGCGGTCTCGCACGACCAGGCCGGGCATGTCCATTCCCTCGCTATCGATCTCGAGATGCGGGGCGATCTCGATGTCCGGAGGCATCCCCGGGGAGACAAACTTCAACGCGTTGGCGACCAGGTTGTAGATGCCCTGGACCGCCCACGTCGTATTGACCCGCAGGCGCGGCAACGGCGAGTGTACGGTGATTCTGGCGCCGGTCGTCTTAATCTGGTTGTCCAGTCGTTGCAGGGCTTTTTTGACCAGAAAATCGGCGTTGACCTCGTCGAGGGGGATCTCCATGCGTTGGGCGCGGGAGAGGTCCAGAATATCCGTGAGTAATTGATCGAGCCGCCGCGTGGCCCGGATGATGCGGCGAAGGAAATCCTGGCCCTTCTCGTCAAGCCGGTTCGCATACCGCTCCTGGAGCAGCAGCGAGAAACTGGTAATGGCGCGCAACGGTTCCTTCAGGTCGTGCGAGGTCACGTAGAGCAGGGTTTCGAGATCCTTGTTCTTCTTCAAGAGCATCAATTCGGATTGGCGGCGTTCGGTGATGTCCCGGTTCGTTTCGAGGACGAGGCAGCGGCCGCCTGTTTTCATCAGCCCCCAGCGGCTCTTCACCAGCACCTCCCGTCCGCTTTTGGTGCGATGGCGTAGTTCGCCGCTCCAGGAGCCGGTGGTTTCCAATTCGGCGAGAATGGTCTCAAGCGGGCGGGGGAAGGCGGTGTCCAGCAAGGCATGGCTGCTGTGGCCTACCGCTTCCGCGCGGGTGTAACCGTACAAATGCTCGCACCCGCGATTCCAACTCAGAATGCCCCTCCGGGTATCCCAGCAGAAAATCGGGTCATGCGACAATTCGATGAGCTGGCGCTGTTGATGCAAGGTTTCCTCGGCGCGCACGCGTTCCGTGATATCGCGGGCAATCGTCGAGACCGCCACAACCTGGCCGTGCGCATCCACTATAGGAGACATGGTCAGGGATACCTGAATGGCATGGCCGTCTTTATGGACGCGCACGCTCTCGAATTGTTGGACGCGGGTGCCTGCTTTGATCTGCTCGATAAGGGCCGTCTCTTCCTCCAGCCGGTCCGGCGGGAGGATCCGGGAAATCGGCTGGCCGACAATCTCTTCGCTGGAGTAGCCGAACAACCGCTCGGCGCCCTTGTTCCAGGTCCTGATCCCTCCCCTCAGGCACTTACTCATGATGGCATCGGAGGACGATTCCACGATGGCGGCCAGCCTGGCCTGGGCTTCTTGCGTTTGTTTACGATCATCGATGTCGGTGTAGGTTCCCACCCACTTCAACACCCGGCCGTCCTGGTCCAGGACCGGTAGCGCATGGGCATGGAACCAGCGGTAGACGCCATCCGCCCGCCTGACTCGCATTTCGGTGTTGAGGGGCTGAATACGAGTCACGGTCTCGCGCCATTCCGCGCTGATTCTCTCTCTGTCTTCAGGGTGGATGTACGGGAGGCAGCCCGCGCTGTAGGGCTCGTCTGAGGGCCGTCCCGTATATTGGGCCCATTGCGGACTGAGATAGTCGCAGGTGCCGTCGGGAAGAAAGGTCCAGATCGGCAGAGGCAGCGAGTTGAGCAGGTCTTGAAACCGGTGTTCGCTGGCGGACAACGCCTGATGCATCCGGTCGCGTTCCGCCAATTCCTGTTCGAGGCGCTGATTGGTGTCTTGAAGCGCAGCCGTGCGTGTGGCCACCAGGGCTTCAAGCGACTGATGACTTTCCCGCAAGGCCTGATCCGCGCGTTTCCGATCCGTGATATCGATGAGCGTGGAGCGGGACGCGATAAACCGTCCTTCGGAATCGGTCATGGCGGTGGCGTTGAGCATGACAGGAAAGGTCGTCCCGTTTTTCCGGATCAGCTCAAACTCTACATTGTCGATGTGCCCCTCGTGGAGAATTTGCGGGAATCGCTCCTTGAACCGGGCAACCCCGGCAGGCGTGAAAAACTCGGTCATGTGTTTTTTACCGATGACTTCTTCTTTGTTGTACCCCAACCAGTCCAGCTCCGTCTGGTTCATGGCGACAATCAGGCCGGCGGCATTGAGGGAATGGTACCCGCAGGGGGACCGGTCATACAGATCCCGCATCTCTTCGGCGGCATTCCTCAGCAACTGCGATCGATCGAGTAGGGCCGCGTGTTCCTTGGTCAGGGTTGTTGACTTGACCAATTCGCAGGTCAAGCGCTTTTGTTGATCAACCACATAAGCAACGAGTGGAAAGATGATCAGGCTGATTGAGCGGCCGGCTCGCGGGAGCCAGGCTGGCACGCCGGGCACGTCGGGCGAGACGAGATAACCCAGGTAGGTGAGCCCGGTACAGACCATTGTCACGGCGGGGGAACTCCAGCGAGGGGATATCCAGAAGGTAAGGACAATCGGCAGGATATAGAGCACCCACACGGGTATGGTCCGGGGGGTCAGGTAGTCCACGAGAAAAATGCCGCCGCTCAGGACGGCAATCACCGCGAACATGCGCCGGTCGCGAATGCGAGGCGTCAGTTTCCCGGTGGTTAGCCCATGGAGACCATTCCCGGTCATGGGGCTCCTGCTGCGTGGCACACGAATCCGTCGTTCAAACCACTACAATGGCGATCAATTAATTATGCGGCGTACTATGAGTAAGAACAAGGGGACCCAGTAGATGCGATAGGCCCTAGTGAAATCACTAGGGTATTTAATTCGAGGCTTGGAATTCTTGCGGATGAAACACTATCCGCCCGGGCTTCAGACCGGTCAGCCCGAACGGACCCTTAAAAATTCGTTTCGAGGCTCGCGGACGTTTTATTGAGGACGGTGGCCGCGGCGTTCGACAAGGCGGCGTCGTGATCGTGATCCAGCGCATAGATGCGAAATTGTACAAGCCTGGTCGGCAGCAAATCAAGAAACTCTTCCAAGGGCTCGGTTGAGAGCCCCTTGGTGCCGGGATCATAGACGAGCAGGGGAATGCCGCGTGTATCCTTCGGATCCGGGCGCGGGTCCAGCGGCGCCATATCAACGCGGAACGGTAGATTCTGCAATTTGGACGGCAAGGCTTTCTGAATCTGTTGCTGAAACTGTTCGTGGCTGGGAAAGTCCATTCCCCGCTCGATCCCCTTTTCCTTGAGCACCGTGCTGTACGCCATTTTCCATTTCACGTCGCGGCTCAGGATATGCGCCCACTCGTGATGCAGGCGGCGCAGGCTGCCCTGTCCGGCTTTTTTCCATCGCCGCACATCTTCCAGCAACGACCAGTCCGTCAGCGTCAGGTAGTCGTCCATGTGCTTGGCCGGATTCGACGGGAACAGCAGCTTCATGGTGTCCCCGAAAATGTCGCGCAGATGAATGTCGATGGCCCTGGTCGTCCGGTGAAAATACACATTTGAATACAAGTACATTCTGGTATTCAAAAACATATGGAGCGCCGGGAGGCCGGTTTTATGGATGGTGAACCCTTTGTCGGTGATAATGGTGTAATGGATCAGCCGGGTGAGATCGACCGGCCCCACCGCCACCCCGCACATGTACGCGTCCCGCAGCACGTAGTCCAGATTATCGGCGGTATAACTTCCTGCAATGACCGGTTGGAGGACATTGATCCAGCGAGGAATTTTGGAGTTGTCCTTTCCCTTCTCCTTCAGGATGACATGGGCGATGTGGTCAGGATTGAGCTCCTCGCCGCGCTCGAACGGCCCCGACGGGCTGCGGCGGATTTTCTTGATGAGCGGACCGAGATGCTCGCGCACGATGATCTGGCCGAGCTTCTCATGCGAGAGGCCGAAGCCGCGCAAATAGTTATCATCGAAGAAATGACAGAACGGGCCATGGCCGATGTCGTGGACGAGGGCCGTGATGCGCAGGAACTCCTCCACAAAGGCGGCCGAGGGAAGGCCGGGGATGGCGTTGCGCAAAAACGGATACAGGTGCTGCGCGAATCGTCCGGCCACATGCATGGTCCCCAACGAGTGCACAAACCGCGTATGCTCGGCTGACGGATAGACCCAGCGGGCGCTTTGCAGCTGATAGATGTAGCGCAGCCGTTGAACCCAGGGAGAATCGATCAGGTCTTTTTCGGTGCGTTCCGACGGGTCGGGCGATGCATAGGGCACGGTGAACGACACGTATTCATGGATCGGATCGGCAATGAGGGCCGATCCGTCATACGGAGCCGGAGGAATGGCTGATGGTAACTTCATTGGTTCGCGGCCGACGAGTAATCTTAGCCCAGCCCCGGCGGCGGGGGCAAATGGGTGGGGCGTTCCATTGCTCTCGCGCGGCGGTATCTGGTGAGTAGCACATAGGCCACCGGATAAGCCAGCAGGCCGCCCGCGATGCTCAGGACCATGCCCCCGAGCACAAACGGCCAGGCATGGGGCGCCACCTGATGGTACATGCCCGTCAATGACAGGTCACTCCAATCGAAGGTGGGAAATTCGCGCCTGCCGAGCAAGGTCGCGCCGGTCCAGTATGTGGCGCCGAGGATCGGGATGAGCGTCCAGGGATTGTTGAGGAATGCCCCGGCGAGCAGCGCGATGACGTTCCATCCGAACGCCCAGGCGCAAAACCCCACCATGACCATATGAAAGCCGTATGCCGGCGAAAAGCCGATGAAGACGCCGACGGCAAACGCTAGCGCGGTCCGGTGCGGCGATTCATCAAGATGCAGAATTTGGCGAAAGAGCGATCGTACGTCGGCCATAAGGCGATGTCGCGCCGATGCGGCTACGACGGTCTTCGAAAATGTTCGTAGCTGGTGAGCGGCAGCGGTTGTGTGGCGCCCGCCTCCGTCCGCAGGCGCAGGCCGGACATTCCCGGCGTGATCGAGCCGATGCAGGTCATGCGAAACCCGGTCTTCCCGGCCAGTCGGTCAAAGCGGGATTGTTGCCGGCGAGGGACGGTGAACAGCAATTCATAATCCTCTCCGCCCTGTAACGCGATCTGCCCCGGGTCGAGCCCGCGGGCCTGGGCGTAGGCTCGACAGGCAGGTGAGATCGGCAGCGCGCCGGCGATGACGTCCGCGCCCACCCCGCTTTCCTCGCAGATGTGGCGAAGGTCGCCGGTCAGGCCGTCGGACAGGTCGATGGCCGCGCCCGCGAGTCGCTGTTCGGCCAGCCACACTCCTTCCGCGATACGGGCCGACGGGCGGTGATGGCGCGCCAGCAGAAAGCGGGCGTCTGCCGGACGGAGCGTCGGCCGCCGGCGCGACGTCAGAAGGTCGAGTCCCGCGCGGGAGTCGCCCAGGGTCCCGGTGACATAGAGCCGGTCTCCAACGCGCGCGCCGCTCCGCAGCAGGACCCGACGCGGTTTCACGACGCCGGTGAGCGTGATGTTGAGAAAGAGCCCTCCCCTGGATGCCGAGGTATCCCCGCCGATGAGGCGCACCTGATAGGGAGATCCGGCCTGCATCATGCCGCGGTACAGGTGCTGAATCTGCGCCGTGGAGCAGCTCGGCGGGATCGCAATGGAGACCAGCATGAACCGCGGCCTGCCGCCCATCGCGGCGATGTCGCTGAGATTGGCGATGGCCGCCCTGTAGCCGATATCCCGAAATGAGGAGGTGGCAGGATCGAAGTGCACCCCCTCCGCCACAAGATCCGTGGTGATGAGGGTCCATTCGGTTGACGAGGTTTTGATGATCGCGGTGTCGTCGCCGATTCCTTTGAAGACTTGCGGGTCCGGTTGCGCGGCTTGCGCCTGCAGGCTCCGGATCAAGCCGAACTCGCTGCGCACTCTGTCGGCCCGGCGGGATCGGCCCGGCGGCATCAATCCACCTGCTTCCAGGCCGGTCGCCGTACCGGGCATTGAGTGATGGCGGCAGCGATGCTCATGCAGCGGCGGGTTAAAGAGACAGGGACGGGGCGTTCCCTGTTAAGGGACGCGCGCGCCGCGGTGAGCCGGCCTTTCGCTTCGAGATGCCAGAACGCCCGGCCTTCTTCACCGGCGTTGTTGGCGCCGCGGCGCTGGCCTTGCGCGAGGGGGCCCGCCGCAAGGCGGCCTTGATGACATCATCCACCGTATCCACGAAAATCAATTCAATCCCCTTCAGGATATGTTTGGGGATCTCTTCCAAATCCTTCTTGTTGCGTTTCGGCAGCGCGACGGTGGAAAGTTTGGCCCGTTTGGCCGCGAGGATCTTCTCCTTCAAACCTCCGATCGGCAGGACCCGCCCGCGGAGAGTGATTTCTCCGGTCATGGCAAGATCGCGCCGCACGGGGATTTGGGCCAAGGCGGACGCGATGGCCGTCGCCATGGTGATTCCGGCGGAGGGCCCGTCTTTCGGCGTCGCTCCGGCGGGCACGTGGATATGAATGTCGTTCTTGGCGAAGAGGTCGGGGTTGATGCCGAGCGTCTTCTCTCGCGACCGCACATAACTCAAGGCGGCTTGGGCCGACTCTTTCATGACGTCGCCGAGATGGCCGGTCAGCGTGAGCTGGCCCTTGCCCTTCATCACGGTCGCTTCAATGTAGAGGACGTCTCCGCCGCTTTCGGTCCAGGCGAGGCCTGTGGCGACGCCGATTTCGTCCATTTCCAGTTCTGCCTCGGGAATGAATTTCGCCACACCTAAAAATTTATTCAGGTTGGTCTGATCGATGGCATGGCACTCGGCCTTGCCTTCGGCGACCTTCTTGGCCACTTTCCGCATGAGGTTGGCGATCTCGCGCTCCAGATTGCGGACGCCGGCCTCGCGCGTGTAATGAGAAATCACGTGGCGAATCGCCGTCTCTGAGACGCGGATGTGTTTCCCGGTGATCCCATGCTCGTTCATCTGGCGCGGAATGAGGTATTTCTGCGCGATGCCGAGTTTTTCCTCTTCCGTGTACCCCGGAATATCGATAACTTCCATGCGATCCCGGAGAGCGGGGAGAATCGGATCCATGAGGTTCGCCGTCGTGACGAACATGACTTCCGTCAAATCAAACGGCACGCCGAGATAGTGATCGGTGAACGTGCTGTTCTGCTCGGGGTCCAGCACTTCCAGGAGCGCCGCCGACGGGTCGCCGCGAAAATCCATGCCGACCTTGTCGACTTCGTCGAGCATGAAGACCGGGTTGTTCGTGCCCGCCTGCTTCATGCCTTGAATGATCCGTCCCGGCAGGGCGCCGACGTAGGTCCGGCGATGGCCGCGAATTTCGGCCTCGTCCCGCACGCCGCCCAGGCTGATCCGCACGAATTCGCGTCCCAGGGCGCGCGCGATGGATTTTCCCAGCGAGGTTTTGCCGACGCCGGGCGGGCCCACGAAGCACAGAATCGGGCCCTTCATTTTCTCTTTCAGCTTGCGCACGGCCAGGTATTCGACGATGCGTTCTTTGACTTTCTCCAGATCGTAGTGGTCCTCGTTCAGGACCTTCATCGCGGCTTTCAGGTCGAGATTGTCTTTCGACTTTTTATTCCAGGGTAGCTCGACCATCCATTCCAAATACGTGCGGACGGTGGCCGATTCGGCCGTGTCCGGATGCATCTTCTCCAGCCGCTTGAGCTGTTTTTCGGTTTCCCGCAGAACTTTCTCGGGCATCTTGGCGTCTTTGATGCGCTTGCGGAATTCGGCCACTTCCTCCGCCCGTTCGTCCAATTCGCCGAGTTCTTTTTGGATGGCTTTCAGTTGCTCGCGCAGGAAATATTCGCGCTGGGTCTTGTCCATCTCTCCCTTGGCCTGCGCCTGAATTTTCTGCTGCATCGAGAGGACATCGATTTCCTTCGCGAGAATTTCGCTGATCTGCCGCAGCCGCTGGATCGGGTCCACAATTTCCAGGACAGCCTGGGTGATGTCGACTTTCAACCCGAGGTTGGAGGCCACCATGTCGGCGAGGCGTCCCGGGTCCTCGAGGTTTTCGATCACGACCATTACGTCCGGGATCAGCACCTTGCCGAGGCTGACGATTTTTTCGATCTGTTCCTTGACGGTGCGCATGACCGCCTCGGTCTCCAGTGTGGAGCCGGGCTGCTTCGTCTCGACGAGTTTTTCGATCTTGACGGAGTAGTACGGGTCGTTCTGGATGTATTCTTCGATCCGGCCCTTGGCGAGGCCCTGCACCAGGATCTTGATCCGCTCGTCGGGGAGTTTGAGCATCCGCATGATGATGCCCACGGTGCCGACCGCATGAATATCCTCCGGCTGCGGGTTTTCCACATCCAGGGATTTTTGTGTCGCGAGGAACAACATCCGGTTGCCGGCCAGCGCCGCTTCGATCGCCTTGATGGACATTTCACGCCCGACGAACAGCGGGAGCACCATATAGGGAAAGACGACAATATCTCGGACGGGCAGGAGAGGCAGCTGATCCGGCGGTTCAAGGTTCTGGTTGCTTGAAAAATCTTGTTCTACTGCTTCAGCCATGAGGCTCCAGTCTGCTGGTGTATGGTCTCAGTGACGATGTTGGGCGGTGGCACGGTTCGGGTGGCGGTGATCCATCATGCCCGGGGCTAGGTCGTCGCGCGTCCTCGACCCTGGCCGCGCCGGCGGACGTCGGCGGTGGTCGGTCGGAGCCGCTGTTGCAGGAAATCGCCGAATGCAGGTCCCAGGGACGGGTTCTTCAGGGCCAGCTCCACGGTGGCGATGAGAAATCCGAGTTTGTCGCCGGCGTCATGCCGCTGCCCCTCGACTTCATGCGCGAACATCGGCGTGTTCTTCACGAGTTGCCTCAGGGCATCCGTCAATTGGATTTCTCCGTTCTTGCCCGGGGGGGTCTTGCGGAGGATCGGAAAAATTTCAGGCGGCAGCACGTATCGTCCGATGACGGCCAGGTTCGAGGGCGCATCGGCAGGCGCAGGTTTTTCGACGAGGTCGTCGACGCGGTGCAGCCCGCTGCGCACCTTGCGCGCCGAGATGATGCCGTAGCGGCTGACTTCCTGTTGCGGCACTTCCTGCACGCCGAGCACGGCGCCTTTGCGTTGCTTGTAGATATGGATCAATTGTGCGAGCCCGGGGACCGCCGCATCGATGATCTCATCGCCCAGGATGACGGCGAAGGGTTCGTCGCCGATCAGATGTTGCGCGCACAAGACGGCATGTCCCAACCCCATGGCTTCCGGCTGGCGGACGTAGCAGAAGTTCGCCAGATTGGAAATGTGCCGCATCAGGTTGAGGACCTGCCCTTTGCCGCTGCCCTTCAGATTTTCTTCCAGCTCAAGGGAACGATCGAAGTGGTCTTCGATGGCGCGCTTGCCCCGCCCCGTGATGACGATGATGTCTTCGATGCCGGATGCGACCGCTTCTTCGACGACGTACTGAATCAGCGGTTTGTCGACCAGCGGCAGCATCTCTTTCGGGGAGGCTTTGGTGGCGGGAAGAAATCGTGTGCCCAGGCCGGCAGCGGGAATAATCGCTTTACGTACGTCTGTTCTTGTCATACCGGCGATAGTATGTGATGGGGTACATGAAGTCAAGATTTCGCCGGCTCTTTTCGATCGCTGCCGGCGCGCCGCGATGCGGGGAAACTCCTTTACATTGAAAAACGCGGTTAATATAATCCGAGAGTTTTTCTGCGGATGTGCGGTGGTGTTGCAATGAACGCGGCGCATCGGTGACTCTTATGGCGACAGTTCGCGTGCCTTCGCCGGACCTTCGGTTCGGGGCAGGATGCGCGGCATGGAACGTGGCGATTTCTCATCTCGAGGGTCGAGAGAACCAGTGCTTGCTCTCCCAGGCGGTATGGAAGGAGTGCGGTGACCAAGTCGGGAGGCAGGCGGTGGGCGCCGATTCTCGTTCTTGCACTGGTGGCGCTGTTCGCGATCGGCGAGGCAGAGGGTGTGCGAGCGCAAGTGAGCGCACCGCTGGTCAGTTCCGTCACCATCCGTGGTCAGAAGCGCATTGAACTGCAGGCGATCCAGGGGCGTCTCACCCTCAAGGCCAACGATCCGTTTACTCCTGACGCGCTCCGGGAACAGGTCAAGATTCTCTACGGAACCGGCTATTTCGAGGATGTGCAGGTGGAAACGGATTCGGCCGCCGGGGGCGTGTCTGTCGGCTTCATCGTTCGCGAGAAACCGTTCATCACTGAGATTGTGTTCGATGGCAACGAGGAATTGAGCGACGACAAGCTCAAAGAAAAGATCACCATCAAGAGCCAGACCTTTCTCGATCAGCAGCAGGCGAAAGAGAGCGCGGAGAAAATCCGCCTCGCCTACCAGGAGGACGGGTTTTACAATTGCCAGGTCATTCCTGTGATTCAAGCCGTGGATGAGGACCGCAAGCGGCTGACCTATTTCATCAAGGAAGGGACCAAGGCCAAAGTCCGTCGGATCAATTTTGAAGGTATGCGAGCGGTGACCAAGGAAGAAGTGTTTAAGGTGACGGCGACGCGCGAATGGATTCCCTGGTACGGCCTGGTGACGCAGTTCAAGCTCCCGTCGCTGCTGTCGGATGCCGGCGTTCTGAAGCGCGAGGAACTCGGCAACGATATCGAGCGTATTCGTGAAGTCTACCTGAACAAGGGCTACCTCAACGTGCAGATCAGCCAGCCGACGCTGGAATTGAGCGACGATAAGAAGTGGTTCGAGATCAGCTATTCGGTCGTTGAAGGTGAGCCGTTCATCGTGCAAGAGGTCGGCTTCCGCGGCAATACGGTCTTTGAAGACCATGAATTGCGGGAAGGGTTGGGCATCCGTCCGGGCGAAATCTTTCAGCGGGCCAAGATTCGCGGCGAAATCACCCGCATCACCGATCTCTACGGAGCGAAGGGCTACGTCTTCTCGGATGTCGTGCCGAACGTGACGCCGGACAACAACGCGCGCACGGCCACGATCACCCTCAATATCAAAGAGGGGGAGATGATGCGGATCCGGGAGATCCATGTCACCGGGAACGATAAGACGCGCGACAACGTCGTGCGCCGGGAACTGCGCCTGGATGAGCAGGATGTCATCGATACGCTGGCCTTGAAGCGCAGTTTCCAGCGGTTGAACAACCTCAACTTTTTTGAAACGGTGGAAATTCTTCCCCAGCAGGTCGATGTCGATAAGGTCGACCTCAATGTGAAGGTCAAAGAAAAACCCACTGGCCAGTTCAGCATCGGCGGCGGATTCAGCACCCTGGATAAACTGGTGGCGATTGCGGATATCACGGAAGGGAACCTTGGCGGGAACGGCTGGCTGGGCCGTATCCGCGGGCAATTGGGTCAGCAGCGCTCATTAGGACTCGTCACGTTCCGGAATCCCTATGTGAACGATTCCTACAACGCCCTTCAGCTGGATATTTACCGGTCCATGACCAACTATATTTCCTACTTCGAGTCCAAGTCTGGCGCCAGCGCCACCTGGAGCCGATGGTTGTCGGAGTATGTGAACGGGAGTATCAGCCTCTTCGGCGAGCAGCTGAAGTACAGCGATCCGCAGGCGGGATTGTGCCCGGATCTGATCCCGTTGATCTGCCGTCAGCTCGGGACGCAATCGTCAACCGGGATCCGCACGTCACTGTTTCGCGACACGCGCGACTATTATCTGGATCCCCGCACCGGGTGGCGCCTCAGCGTCGGCGCCGACTACGGGACGCCCGCGCTGGGGGGATCGAACCATTTCTATAAAGTGTACTTCGACGTCATCAAGTACACGCCGCTGGTCTATGACACGCGGTTCTCGGTGCATGTCCGGTACGGGCAGACAGAGGGGATCGGGGGCCGGCCCATTCCCCTCACCGAGCGGTTCTTCGTCGGAGGCATCAATACGATGCGCGGGTTTGTGTTCGGCCGGGCGGGCCCCGTGACACCGTCGGGCTCGCTCCTGGGTTCTGCGAAGGAGCTTATTTTTAACAACGACTTTATCTTCACGATTTCGTCCGAAGCGAAGTTGAACGGCGTGTTCTTCTTCGATTACGGAAACGGATTCGACGACAACGAGCCGGTGCAATTCAGCAAGCTGCGGAGTGCGGCGGGATTTGAGGCCAGGTGGATTTCCCCGTTCGGTCCGTTGCGGGCAGCCTATGGAATCAACCTCGATCCCCGGCCGACCGAGCGTATGGGTGTCTTTGAGTTTACGATCGGATCGTTGTTCTGATGCCGGCTGTGCGTCGCGGGAGTGGGAAAGGAATTGGACAGATGCGTGGACTGCTGGGTTGGGGACGCTTCAGCGGAGCCGGGAGGAACGGATTGTGTCTGGCGCTTCTGGCCATCACGCTGCTGGCCGGCGGGTGCCGGTCGAATCACTCGACGGTGCCGGCATCCACCCGCATCGGCGTGGTCGATCCGCAGCGTATCCTGGCTGAAACCAACGCCGGCAAAAAAGCCAAGGATATGCTGGCGTCGTTTGCCAAGAACCGGCAGGCGCTGATCGAGCTGGAGGAAAAGGAACTTCGCCGGATGGAAGAAGACTTCGTCAAGCAGGGCAGCGTGCTCAGCGCACCCGCCAAGCGTGAACGCGAAGAACAGTTCCGGCGCCGGATGGCGGAATATCAACAGAAGGTGACCGATCTGAATCGCGAAGTGCAGGATAAGCAGAAGGAAGTCCTGGACGCGTTCCGGGACAAGATCGAAGCCTTGTCGGGCAAGGTGGCCAAGCAGCTGGAGTTGCAGGCGGTATTCGACCGCGGGCGCGGAGGACCGACCCTCTATTTCGATGAGGCGGTGGATGTGTCGTCGCAGGTGATCGAGGAATTCAACAAAACGTATCCATGAGAGGGATTCCATGAATGTACGCAATTGGATGGCGGCCGGTGTTCTGCCGGTGCTTGTGGCATGGGGGGCGCAGCCGGCGTCGGCTGCAGACCGCATCAAGGTGGCGATGATGGATCAGCAACAGGTCATCGAACGCAGCGTGGCGGGGAAACGCGCCCTGGAAGAACTCAAGAGTTATTCCACGACGCGCCAAAAGATCATCGACTCCGACGACCAGGAATTGAAGGAGCTGGAAAAGAGCATGCAGGAGGGCTCCTTGTCGGAGGACGCGCGCAAGGAGAAGCAAGAGCACTTCAGAACCAAACTTGAGGCCTACCAGCGCCGGATTCAGGATTTCAATCGTGAGGTGCAGGAAAAACAGCGCGGCATGGTGGCGGAGTATGCCCTGAAGATTCAGGCCGCGGCGGCGACGGTCGCGCAGAAGGAAGGGTATACGGCCGTCCTGGATCGGGGGAGCGAATCGACGGTCAAGATTGTGATCTATAGTCATCCGTCGGTCGATCTGACGGAACAGATCATCAAGGAGTTCGATCGGCAGAACAAGTAGCCGCCGGTCGTAATCGTCTACGCAACACAGGAGGCGGGGCTGATGTCAGTGATGGACAGCGTTGAGATTCAATCGATCCTTCCCCACCGGTATCCCTTTTTGCTGGTCGACCGCATTCGCGAACTCGATCCTGATCGCCGGATTGTGGGCATCAAAAATGTGACGATCAACGAACCGTTTTTTCAGGGGCACTTTCCCGGGCGGCCGGTCATGCCGGGGGTGCTGATCCTCGAGGCGTTAGCCCAGGTCGGCGGCGTGCTCGCGTTCAAGTCGCTGGGCGCAGTCGGGCGTCCGGTCGTCTACCTGACCGGAATCGATGGAGCGAAGTTCCGGAAGCCTGTCGTTCCCGGCGATATTCTGCGCCTGGAAGTGGATGTGCTCAAGAAACGCGCGCCCTTCTGGAAGATGCAGGGGAAAGCCTTTGTCGAGGCCGAATTGGTCTGCGAGGCGGAAGTGACGGCCATGGTGATGGACGAAAAAGCGGCGGGATAGCGCGCCGGATTTCCCCGGGCCGGACAGGCCGGGGAGTGCACGGGAACCGCAGGCTGCGCACAAGACCGTTCAGCGGAATGCTCGTGCTGAGGGGTGTTCCGGCGGCCTGCCAGAGGGCGAGGAGGTGTGAGTGAAGATTCATCCGACCGCGGTGATCCATCCGAAAGCGGTGCTCGCAGATGATGTGGAAGTCGGAGCCTATTCCGTTGTCGGTGAGCATGTCACCATCGGCGCCGGTACGCGCGTCCTGTCCCATGTGTCGATCGACGGGTGGACCGATATCGGGGAACGGTGCGAACTGCATCCCTTCGTGTCGGTGGGCGGGCCGCCTCAGCACATGCAGTATAAGGGCGAGCCGACGAAGGTGGTGATCGGCCACGACAACATTCTCCGCGAGTATGTGACCGTCAATCGGGCAACCGTGCAGGGCGGGGGCGTGACCACCGTGGGCCATTCCAATTTTCTGATGGCCTATGTGCATGTGGCGCACGACTGCCATCTGGGCAATCATCTCATCCTGGCGAATGCGGCCAGTTTGGCCGGGCATATTTCCATCGGCGACCATGCCATCATCGGCGGGCTCTCCGGCATTCACCAGTTCGTGCGCATCGGCGCCTATGCCATGGTGGGGGGCTGTTGCGCGCTTGGCCAAGACCTCCCCCCGTTTATGCGGGCCGCCGGCGGCTACCGCGCCCGCATGTATGGACTGAACTCGATCGGTCTGCGCCGGCATGGATTCTCGGCCGAACGGATTGCGGCGTTGAAGAAGGCCTACGAGGTGCTCTTT
The DNA here is from genome assembly GCA_014055465.1 of Nitrospira sp. CR1.1. Lineage (NCBI taxonomy): Bacteria > Pseudomonadati > Nitrospirota > Nitrospiria > Nitrospirales > Nitrospiraceae > Nitrospira > Nitrospira sp. CR1.1. The sequence continues at coordinate 100,858 of WIAF01000009.1, read as the reverse complement.
CGCTCCGGGCATCGTGTGGCGGAAGCCGTCAAACTGGCGCGAGAGCAGTTCGGTGCGAGCCAGGATGTCATGCAGGTCGCCGATTTCATGCAGGGGACGAAACGGGGTATTTGCCGATCGGTGGGCAAGGATCAGGAAGGCGAAGAGGAATAACGCGGGTGGGCGGGCATGCAGGGCATGACGGTCAGGCTCCCGAGGGCCGGCGGATCGGACTGATCGCGGGGAACGGCCGGTTTCCGATCATCTTCGCCGACAATGCGAAACGCCTCGGGTACACCGTCTTTGCGGTGGCGCATGAAGGGGAAACCGATCCGGAGTTGGCGCAGCACGTCGATCAGATTCACTGGATCAAGATCGGACAGTTCGGCAAGTTGATCGACGCGCTCAAGGGAGACGGCGTGCAGCAGGCCGTCATGCTGGGCGGCATCAAGAAGACGCACGTCTTCTCCACGGTCCGCCCGGACTTTCGCGCCTTGGCCCTGGCCGCCAAACTGATTCACCTCAAGGATGACGACATTCTTCGCCGGGTCGCCGAGGAAATCGAGCAGGAAGGCATTCGCATTTGCGAGTCGACCTTCGGGCTGCAAGGAATTCTTGTCGAAGCGGGCACGCTGACGCGGCGCGAGCCGAGTAAAAAGGAGTGGGACGATATCCGCTATGGCTGGGACGTGGGCAAGCAGATCGGCGCGCTCGACATCGGGCAGTGCGTCGTGGTGAAAGATCGCGTGATCGTGGCGGTCGAAGCCGTGGAAGGCACGGACGGAGCCATTCGCCGTGGCGGTGAATTGGCACAAGGGGGGGCGGTGGTCGTCAAGCGATGCAAACCCCAGCAGGATCTCCGGTTTGATCTTCCCGCCGTCGGCCCGCGTACGATCGAGGTGATGGAAAGCGTCAAGGCCTCCGTGCTGGCATTGGAGGCGGGCCGCGGCATTCTGCTGGATCGCGACGACACGATTGCGAAGGCAAACCGCGCCGGGATTGCCATCGTCGGGATGACATGAAACCAATCGCGATGGATAGAGAAGCCGGCCTCGTCGGACGGCAGAGGGCGCGATGACGGCGCTTCGTGCCGGGGTGATCGGCGTCGGCCATCTCGGGCAGCACCATGCGCGGCATTATGCGACGCTGCCGGGCGTCACGCTGGCCGGCGTGTATGATGCGTCGCCGGATCGCGCCAAGCTGATCGCCGAGCGTCATGGCGCGAAGGCCTGGACGCATCTCGCCGATTTGTTGAAGCAGGTCGATCTCGTCAGCGTGGCCGCCCCGACCTCTGCCCATTTTACGGCTGCCAAGGCCTGCCTGGAAGCCGGCAAGCATGTCCTGGTTGAAAAACCGATTGCCGTGACCTCGGCCGAGGCCCGCGAGTTGGTTGACCTCGCCGCGCGGCGCGGATGTGTGTTGCAGGTCGGACATAGCGAGCGGTTCAATCCGATCATGCAGCGCATGCGGTCCTCTATCGAACGTCCCGCCTTCATTGAAGGCCATCGGCTCAGCGCCTTCGGCGAGCGGGGCACCGATGTCGATGTGGTGCTGGATCTGATGATTCACGATCTGGATCTCGTGCTGTCGTTTCATCCCGGGCCGGTGGAGGAAGTCCGCGCCGCCGGGGTGCCCGTGCTCTCGTCCAATATCGATATCGCCAATGCCCGTATCGCCTTTGCGAGCGGATGCGTCGCGAACCTGACGGCGAGCCGCGTCTCCACGAACAAGATGCGCCGATTACGGTTCTTTCAGCGCGACTGCTATGTCTCGATCGATTTTCAAACGCGTCAGGCCATGGTGTCGCGTCGCGTGCAAGGCCGCGGGCCGCGGCCGACGATCGATGTCGAAACCTTTCAGGCGGGGGATGACGAACCGTTGCGATTGGAACTGGAGTCCTTCGTTCAGGCGGTGGCGACCGGATCGCGTCCGGTCGTGTCGGGGGAGGATGGCGAGGCTGCGCTCAATCTGGCTGCCCGGGTCTTGGACGCTATCGGTCAATTCACGCAACGCCATTCCGCCGGCGAGGTGTCCGCGGCGGCATTCGGTCATGACAGTCTCTAGGAGCGCCATATCGGTGTTGGTCCGCCTGAGCAGAGCGACATGCCGCGTATCCTAATCGTCACCGGAGAGGCTTCCGGCGATCTCCACGGAGCCCATTTGGTCAAGGCGTTGAAGGAACTGTCTCCGCCGCTCCAGATCGTGGGAATCGGCGGCGCCTCCATGCGGGCGGCCGGCGCGGAACTCGTGAAGGATATTCCTCAATTGGATGTGATGGGACTCATCGGTCTGTCGGCGGTGAAGACCATGCTGCAGAGGATTTCCCGTATCCGCGCCTTGATCAAAGGCGAACGCTGGGACCTCGTCGTGTTGATCGATAATCCCGGACTCAACTTCCATTTTGCCCGCGTCGCCCGGGCCTGCGGGCTGAAAGTCATCTACTACATTGCGCCACAAGTGTGGGCTTGGCGCCGGGGCCGGATGCGTTGGATTCAACAGCGGGTCGACCATGTCCTCGCGATTCTCCCGTTCGAGGAACCGCTCTATAAGAAAGCCGGCGTGCGCTGCACGTTTGTCGGCAATCCGATTCTCGACGAAGTGGCGCCATCATATGACCGGGACGCGCTGCGCCGCCAGTTTGGGTTATCGGATACGGGGCCGGTCATCGGGCTGTTTCCGGGCAGCCGCAAGGCCGAATTGCTGGAACATATCCCGCTGTTGCTGGAGACGGTGACGCGGCTCGCGCAACGCCACCCGACCATGCAGTTCATTCTGGCGCAAGCGTCATCGGTGCAGGATCAGTTTCTTGCCGATCTGCTGAAGGGCAGTCCGGTTCCCATTCAGGTCTTTCGCAACCAGGCCAGTGAAGTGATGGCCGCGTCGGATCTGCTGGTCGTCAAATCGGGCACCTCGACGTTGCAAGCGGCGGTGGTGGGAACACCCATGATATTGTTCTATCGGGCCCCTTCCTGGATCACCTACCGGTTGGCGAGGTTGTTGATTCGGGTGCCCTGGATCGGGCTGGCGAATCTGGTCGCAGGCAAGGGAATCGTGCCGGAGCTGATTCATGACGAAGCCACCGCGGAACGGCTGGTTCAAGAGACCGAGCGGCTGTTGGCGGATCCGCGCGCCTATGCGGAGATGAAGGCCGCCCTGCTGTCGGTGCGCCAGGCGTTGGGAACACCGGGGGCTTCCCGACGGGCAGCGGAAGCCGTGCTGGCCGAGTGCCGATCATGAAACACTATCTTCGCCTCCTCACCTATCTGAACCCCTATCGATTCCGATTGGCCGCCGCATTCGTCTGCGCGCTGCTCGTGGCCGGCCTGTCCGCCGCCTATGCCTGGCTGGTGCGCCCGGTCCTCGACGGCCTGTTCATCAGCAAGGACGAAAGCCTGCTCCTCGTCCTGCCCGTGGCGATTCTGGCCGTGGCCGTGCTCAAAGGCGTGTTCAACTACGGGCAGAACTATTTGATGAATTATGTCGGCAACCAGGTCATCGGCGACATCAGGGAGCAGCTCTTCTCGAAACTGGTTCGGCTGCCGGTCCGCTTCCATGATACGAATACCTCCGGGCGGCTTGTCTCGCGCGTCATCAACGATGTGAATCAAATGGCCAACGCCGTGGCCGGTGTCTTGAAAGATTTGTTTCAGCAAGGGCTGACGTTTCTGGCCATGATCGGGGTGATCATCTACCAGAATTGGAAGTTGGCCATGGTGTCGATGATCGTCGTGCCGCTCTCGGTGGTCACGATGGCGCGCATGGGGAAGAAGTTGCGAGGGCTCGCCACACGCGGCCAGGAGCGCATGGGCGACATGGCCTCGACGCTCCAGGAGGCCCTGGCCGGTATCCGGATGGTGAAATCCTTCGGCCGGGAGGAAGACGAGGCCAAGCGGTTTCGTCAGAGCAACGATGCGTTCATCCACACGACGATGAAGGCCATCCAGGTGTCTTCCCTGGGGTCTTCCCATATGGAAGTCATCGGTGTGCTCGGGGTGGCGGGGATCATCTGGTACGGCGGCTATCTGGTGATTCACGACGAAATGACTCCCGGCGCCTTCTTTTCCTTCTTGGCCGCGATGTTCATGGCCTACACGCCGATTCGAAGGCTGTCCGGCGCCAATAACACGGTGCAGCAGGCGCTCGCGGCCGCCGAGCGGGTCTTTGACGTGCTGGATCTTCCGACCGAACAGGTGGCCAACGGCGGACAGACGGAGTTGCCGTTGATTTCCCGTTCGCTCGAATTCCGGCAGGTCGCCTTCCAGTATGAAGGGCAGGGGGATGCGGCGCTGAAGGCCATCGATTTGACGATACGGGCGGGAGAGGTCATCGCGCTCGTGGGCAGCAGCGGAAGCGGCAAGACCACCTTAGTGAGTCTGCTGCCGAGATTTTACGACCCGAGCGGCGGCCAAATTTTGATCGATGGGGTGGATATCCGGACCTGCACCCTGCAGTCAGTGCGCGGGCAGATTGGGATTGTGTCGCAGGAAGTGGTGCTGTTCGATGATACGGTCCGCAATAACATCGGGTACGGGCGGCAGGGGGCGACGCTCGAGGACGTGACGCGGGCGGCGCAACTGGCCTATGCGCATGACTTTATCGCGCGCATGCCGGACGGCTACGATACGTTGATCGGCGAGCGCGGGCTCAAATTGTCGGGCGGCGAGCGGCAACGGTTGGCGATTGCCCGGGCGATTTTGCGCGACCCGCCGATTTTGATTCTGGATGAAGCGACCTCGGCGTTGGACACGCAGTCGGAGCGCATCGTGCAGATGGCTCTCTCCAATTTGATGCGGAACCGGACGACCCTGGTGGTCGCACACCGGTTGTCGACGATTCAAAATGCCGACCGGATTGTCGTGCTCGATCACGGCACGGTCGCGGAAATCGGCACGCATGACGAGTTGTTGCGCAAGGGCGGCCTCTACAAGCGACTGCATGCGATGCAGTTTGCCGACGCCCTTCCGCAGTAACCGGAAAGTAGGCGTGAAGACATGAGCGATTCCATGACAAACAGTTCCTCGTCTGGTCCCCAGCAGAAACAGGCGTTGACGAAGCGCGTGACGAATGCGCTCAAAGTCGCAGTGGTGCCGCCTGTCGGTTATGCTGTGATTCAACTGCTGCGACGCACGATGAGGTGGCGGACCGAAGGCGGGGAGCATGTGTCCAGGATATTCGCGCAGGGCCAGCGGGCAATTCTCACCTTTTGGCACGCCCAGCAATTGATGATGCCGCTGGCCATCCCCGGCCTTAAGGCCCATATCCTCATCAGTCAGCACCGGGATGGCGAGTTGATCTGCCGGATTGTGGCGCGTTTCGGGTTGGACGCGGTGCGGGGCTCCAGCACCAGAGGCGGCGCGGAGGCTTTTCGCCGGCTTGTTCGCCTTGGACGGTCAGGCGGCAACTTAGTGTTGACTCCCGATGGACCGAAAGGGCCCAGGCAGGTCGCGAAGGTGGGTGTGGTGCAGTTGGCGAGGGCCACCGGCTTGCCGATTGTCCCCATGGCGTTCGGCTGCTCAAAAAAAAACTCTTCGCGAGCTGGGACCGGTTCATCATGCCCTATCCGTTCTCGCAGGGGATCTTCCTCATCGGGTCGCCGCTTTCCGTGCCGCCCGAGGCATCCGCTGACGACCTGGAGCGCCTGCGCAGGGAATTGGAAGAGACCCTGAACCGCATGACGATCGAGGCCGATGCGGCGGCCCGGCGGGCTCGTCCGTAATGTGGTACCTGCTCTACAACGGTCTGCTCCTCCTTGTCTCCCCGGTCATTCTGTGCGTGTTGCTGGCGAAACAGCGGTGCCGGCGCGGATTGTCTCAGCGGCTGGGTCTGCTCGCGGAACCGCCGGTCAAGCCCGGCATGGCGACGACCTGCATCTGGATTCACGCGGTGTCCTTGGGCGAAGTGGTGGCGGTGGCGCCGCTGGTGCGGGAGCTTCGCCGGCGGTATCCCGAGGCGAGATTGGTGGTCTCGACCGTGACCGAAACGGGACGCGAAGCGGTCGAGCAGCGCCTGGAAGGCCTGGCGGAACACCGGTACGCGCCGTTGGATTTTCCCTGGGTGGTCAATCGCGCGATCGATCATCTCAGGCCGAATCTGTATGTGTTCGTCGAGACCGAGCTCTGGCCCAATCTCCTCCGGAGCCTGCGGCAGCGCCATATTCCATCGGTCCTGGTGAACGGACGGCTCTCCACACGGTCGTTTGAGCGGCAACGTTTACCCGTGATTCGGGATTTTTATCGGACGATGCTGAACATGATCACCTGTTGCCTCATGCAATCGGAGCGTGATGCGCAGCGCATGATTGACCTGGGGGCCGATCCGTCGCGGGTCCGTTGCACCGGCAATATCAAGTTCGACCAGCCTGTTCCGCAAGCTGCCGCCGGCGGCACGGTCGTGTCAAAGCAGGCACTGGGGTTTAGCGAAGGCGAGCGGTTAGTGGTCGCGGGAAGCACTCATCCCGGTGAGGAAGAAATCATCGTCGACGCCTATCAGTCTTTGTGCAAAGATTTTCCCGACCTGTGCCTGGTGCTTGCTCCCCGGCATATCGAACGGGCCGCGCAGGTTGAACAGATGGTGCGAACCAAGGGACTGGCCGTGTCCCGGCGTAGCGCCGGCAGTGCCGGATTGATATCCGGAACCGGGCCGCGCGTGGTGGTGTTGGACACACGCGGCGAATTGGCGCTGCTGTATCGGGATGCCGTGGCGGCCTTTGTGGGCGGCACACTGGTTCCGATAGGCGGGCACAATCTGTTGGAGCCGGCTGTCTGGGGAAAACCGGTGCTGTTCGGGCCGCATACCGATCATTGCGCCGAAGTGGCGGCGCTCTTGCTGAAGGCGCGGGGGGGGCGCGTCGTGGAGGGAGTTCAGGGCCTTGCGCAAGGCCTGCGGGAACTGCTCACCAACTCAGGCGCCTTGGAACGGATGGGACACGCGGCGCAGCAGGTGGTCGCGGATAACCAGGGTGCACTTCAGCGCAGTGCGGAATTCATTGCCACCGTTCTTCCACCACCGCGAACGTCGACGGAATCCGAAGGCGCGCCCCGACAAGCGTTGTCGCGACCGCATTCGTCATGACGCCGATGCTGCAATCCTGGTTGCGATGGGTGGGATACCCGTATGAGCTGGCGGCCAGGGTCCGCCTGTGGGGATACGACCGGGGCTGGTTTCGGACGCATCGGCTGCCCCGCCCCGTGATCAGCATCGGAAATCTCACCGTGGGCGGAACGGGAAAAACGCCGGTCGTCATGCATGTCGTCGACCAGTTGACCGCTCAAGGCAAACGCGTCGCCATCTTGAGCCGCGGGTACCGGCGGCGCAGCAAGGCTCCACAATTGCTGGTGTCGGACGGGCAGCAGGTGTTGGTGGGACCGGACGAGGCCGGTGATGAACCGTATCTCATGGCACGGCGTTGTCCTCATGCGGTTGTGGCAGTTGGTGCGGACCGGTATGCGCTCGGCCAATGGGTGCTGAATCGTCTGCCGGTGGATTGTTTTGTGCTGGATGACGGATTTCAACATGTGCAGCTCCACCGCGATGTGAATCTGCTGCTGGTGGATGCCACGGATCCTGCCGGGCTTAGAGCGGCGTTGCCGGCTGGTCGCTTGCGGGAGCCCCTTTCGGCGGCCGCCCGCGCGTCGGCGGTGCTTCTCACCAGGGTCGATCGCGAGCAGGCAGGGGACCAGATCTGGCGGCGACTGCTGCGGGCCTGTCCGACCCTTCCGCCTCCAGTCTGTGTGGGGTTTCCGGCTGAAGACTTCCGGCGGGTGGGACGGGATGAGCAACGTCCGCTGGAGGCCTTTCACGGCCGCTCGGCAGTGGTGTTCAGCGGGATCGGAAATGCCGGGTCTTTTCACGCACTGGTGGCGAAGTTGGGCATCACCGTCATCGAGACGCTGGCATTTCCCGACCATGTGCACTATACCCATGCCATGATGGAAACAATTCGTGCCAGAGCCGCAGCCGGCAGTGTCGATCTGTTGGTGACGACGGAGAAAGACGCCGACAAGGTGGCGCCGTTTCTGAACGCGGCTGACGACTGTTGGGCCGTCCGGCTTCGCACGCAGATTATCTCCGGGCAGGAGCGGCTGGAGCGCCTCTTGCGTCTCGATCCGGAAGGCAGGCCGGCGAGCCATGCGTAAGGAAGAGATCCGGCGCATCGTCGTCCGCGGTCCCAACTGGCTGGGCGACGCCGTCATGTGCGAACCGGCTTTAAGCCAGGTGCGCGCGTTGTTTCCGCAGGCCGAGATCACGCTCCTCGTGAAGCCGGCCATCGCGGATCTGCTCGCGCAGCATCCGGCGGTGAATCGCACCTTGGTGTATGACGACCGGGGACGTCATGCGGGGTTGACCGGCAAGTGGACCCTGGCCGGCGTCTTACGTCGTCACCGGTTTCATCTCGCCATTCTGTTTCAGAATGCGTTTGAGGCGGCGCTGATCAGCTTCCTGGCTGGCATTCCTCGCCGATTCGGGTATGCCACGGATGGCCGGAGTCTATTACTGACCGATCCGGTCGGCGTCCCGCCCCGTCGCGCGATGAAACATCACGTCGAATACTATTGGGACCTGCTCAAGCCTTTAGGGGGACAAGGGCCTGCGCCGGCGCCCCGCCTGTTCGTGACGCCGGAAGAATCCGCGTTGATTGCCCGCCGGTTGGCTGACGCCGGAATCGGACCGTCGGATCTGGTCATCGGCGTGAATCCCGGGTCGACCTACGGCCATGCCAAACGATGGTTGCCGGACCGGTATGCCGAAGCCGTCAATCGTGTCGTGAAGGACGCGCAGTCACAATCGGGGGCCCGCGTCGGTGTCGCCATTGTTGGCGCCAAAGGCGAAGAACCGTTGGGGAAAGCCATCGCCGACCGGATCAACACCCGCACGGTCGTCTGCTCAGGGCAGACCACGGTGCGGGAATTGATGGCGCTGGTGAAGCGGTGCCAGTTGTTTCTGACGAACGATACGGGTCCTATGCATGTGGCGGCCGCCTTCAATGTCCCCCTGGTGGCGGTGTTCGGTCCGACCGATTGGCAGACGACGTCGCCGTTCGGCGTCGATGCTCAGCTGGTCCGGCAACCGGTGTCTTGCGCGCCATGCCTGCTACGGGAATGTCCCATCGATCACCGGTGCATGACCGGCGTGACAGTGGAGCAGGTGTATGGAGCGGCGTTGCGCCATCTGCCGCTCGCGGCCCCTCCCCCGGTCAGTGAGCCCGAAGAGGCGACACCGGTCCTGTCACCCACGGCGCTGGCTGGAGTGACTGTGTTTTTGGATCGTGACGGGACGTTGAATGTCGACACAGGATATGTGAAGACACCGGAAGCATTCACATTGCTGCCCGGTGTGGGTGCGGCGCTCGCCAGACTGAAAGGCGGCGGCGCAAAGCTGATCGTGGTGACGAATCAGTCCGGAGTAGGGCGGGGATACTTCAGCTTAAAGGACCTTGAAGCGATCCATGCCAAGTTGCGACTCCTGCTGGCCGAAGACGGGGTGACGCTCGACGGGTTGTACTTCTGTCCCCATCATCCGGACGATCGATGTAACTGCCGGAAGCCGTCCCGGGGTATGGTCGATCGGGCCCTGGCCGAATTGCAGGTGGACCTGAGCCGGGCCTATGTCGTCGGAGACAGCGCGCGCGATGTTGAATTGGCCAGGCAGGTGGGTGCGCGCGCCGTCCTGGTCATGACCGGCCCGTCCGGGGCGGAGGCGTTGGCCGAGCTGACGTCGCGGGATCTCTCCCCGGACCATGTCGCCGCTGACTTGCCGGCTGCGGTGGAATGGACCATTGCCCATGCGACGAGCAAGCCGGTCGCCGACATGACGCGCTGACCGAGCATCATCCCTGGTGGCCGAATGACCGAGCCAGTCCGCCGAATCCTGCTCATTAAGCCGAGTTCACTTGGCGACATCGTGCATGCGATGCCGACCCTGGCCGCCTTGCGCGCGCAATTTCCGCAAGCCGCCGTGACATGGCTGGTCAAACGGCAATGGGCCTCGCTGGTGGAGATGATCGAGGGAGTCGATCACGTCTGTGCGGTTGAGCGGGGGCTGATGGGCTGGTTGGGGCGGGTGCCGGACCTCCGCGCGGCCCGGTTTGATCTGGTCGTCGATCTGCAAGGGTTGTTCAGAAGCGGCGCCATGGCCTGGCTGACCGGCTGTGGCCGGCGCGTGGGATTCGCCAATGCGCGGGAGGGAAGTCCGTATTTCTATACGCAGCGGGTGGCTGTGCCAGCCGCATCGATGCATGCCGTGGACCGGTATCTGTTGGCGGCGGAAGCGCTGGGTGCGGCGCGTCCGAACGTGCCGCGCTTTGATTTCATTGATCAGCCTAAAGACCGGCAGGCCGCGGAAGCGCTGCTCACAGCAGCCGGCGTCATTGCCCCGGCGCCATGGATCGCGATGAACGTGTCCGCTCGCTGGGAGACGAAGCGCTGGCCGCCGCAGCAGTTTGCCGCGGCGGCAGATCAACTGGCCGACGCGCAGGGCATACCGGTAGTCTTTATGGGAGGCCCGGCGGAGCGACCGGAGACGCGTGCCGTGATGGCGCGTATGCGCACGAAAGCGGTTGATCTGACGGGACAGACCCCTGTAGGCTTGCTGCCCGGTTTGTTGCGCCGCGCGGCCGTGCTGGTGACAAACGATTCCGGTCCGATGCATATCGCGGCGGCGGTCGGCACTCCGGTGGTGGCGCTGTTCGGGCCGACCGATCCGGTGAAAACAGGCCCCTATGGTCCGGGGCATGTTGTCTTGTCCAACGCGGTCGAATGCAGGCCCTGTTTTCGCCGCGAGTGCTCGCGGGCCGTCGCGCTCGAATGCCTGACCGGCGTCACACCGGAGCAAGTCGTGCGCGCTGTGCAGCAGCAGCTGGGACGAGTAGGCCAAGCAGGATCATCGTGAAGATTCTTATTGCGGAATCCAGTATGGCGGTCGGCGGGCAGGAACTCGCTGTCCTGCTGCATGCCGAACGATTGGTGGCGCGCGGCCATCACATCCGCCTGGTGTTGGAGCCGCGCAGTCCCATCATGGCGATGGCGAGAGAACGCGGGCTTCCGGTGGAGCCGTTCGTCATGCGGCAATGGCGCCTGCCTGTATCCATCCTCGCGTTCCGCCGGTTGCTTCAGCGGGAGCGCCCCGACCTCGTCCATGTGAACAGCTCGCGGGACAGCTGGATCGCAACCCTCTCCGCGCGTCTCCTCAACCCGCGCCCGAAGGTCATTCGCACGCGCCACATCTCGGCGCCGCTCAATGACAATGCCACTACGCATCTGTTGTACCGGCGCCTGTTCGACATGGTGATCGTCACCGGCGGGGAACGAAACCGGCAGGACCTGATCCATCGAGACGGCCTGTCGCCGGATCGTGTGGCGGCGTTTCCGATCGGCTTGGATGTCGAACAGTTTTCACCGGCTCAACCCAAGCAGGATATCCGCGCCGAACTCGGCATCCCGCAAGGGCACTTACTGGTCGGGATGATTTCCTATCTGCGGGACTATAAAGGCCATCGCTACCTGGTCGACGCGGCAGCCAAGGTGTTGAAGCAACATCCGGCGACGGCATTCCTCATCGTAGGAGAAGGGCCGGAGGAGCAGAATATTCGCGCCCAGATCGAACGACTCGGGCTGACGACCGATGTCCGCATGCTGGGATTCCGCGACGATCTGCTGGATGTGTTCCGGTCGTTGAACCTGTTTGTGATTCCCACGGTGGAAGGCGATACGATTCCCCAGGTGCTGATGCAGGCCCTGGCGGTCGGCCTGCCGGTCGTGTCGACGACCACCGGTTCGATTCCCGATGTGATTGCCGACGGAGAGTCGGGGATGCTCGTTCCACCGCGCGACCCCGATGCGTTGGCCGACCGGATCGTTCGCCTCTTGAAGGATGCCGACCTGCGGGCGGCGATGGGGAAACGCGGGCGTCACACCGTGGAGCAGTCCTATTCGATCGACCGGATGGTGGATGAATTGGAGCGGGTCTATCGGAAGGTCATTGCGTCATGATGCAGCGATGGGCCGAGGCGCGGGCGTCTATCCGCAAGAGCGTATTGTTCTGGTGGATCCTGTTCGTCGTCATCCAAATGGCGGAGCGGGTGTTTCTCTTGCGCGATGCGCTCGAACAAGAGACGCCTGCGCCTGGGCTCCTGCTCAAGACCCTCCTGGTCGGCGTGCGAGGAGATTTCATCACCGCCACCTTCGCCCTGGCGCTCGCCGGGATCGGGGCCGGCGTCTATGTTCTGCTGAGGCACGGATGGACCGCCCTGCGTCAATCCCCGCGAGTCTTTGCGCTCTCGTTTCGCCCGGCATTACATGTGGGGTGCGGGCTCGCCGGCTTGCTCCTGTTTGCGCTCCTCTGTGTGGATATGGGGTACTACGGATTCAATCGCCAGCACATGGATTTTGTATTTCTGGAGTACATCGGTGATCTCCTCGCGCCGGCTGCGACGACGGAGGGGACAAATGTGCAGGCGATGCAGCAGACCAGCGCCGAATTAGAGGCGACCGGGAAATGGGCCTGGCGGCTGGCGCTGTTTCTGGCCATTCAAGCGGCGGGCATTGGTGTGTGGTGGTGGAGTTTTTCCAGCGTGGTCGTGCCGGCGCTGGACCGGTGGCGGCCGGGCTCGGGTTTTCAGGCCAATGCGCTCCTGGTTGTGGCCCTGGTAGCCGGAGGCGCCGGGTTTCACCATTCCGGTCCCTATGGCATTCGCATCGCGCCGATCGGCAGCATGGTCTATTACACGCTGGCGCAGAACCCGGTGCTGTTTGCCGCCGAAGCCTTGCGCATTGCGGTGGTGTCGCGCAATCCGATCGAACGGCGGGCGAATACGGAGGCCATGCCCTATGACGCTGCCGTGCGGACCGCTCAACAACTGCTGGGCCCCGGCGAGACGTTTGTGGATTCCCGCTATCCGTTTGTGCGGACGACGTCGCCTTCTCCCGATGGCGTTCGATTACCGGAGCCGGCCAATATTTTGCTGCTGTTTCTCGAAGGATTGGATCGCCGGTATCTAGGACGGACCTATGGCGAGGTGAAGGGCACCCCCTTTCTGGACCGGCTGAAACAGGACAGCGTCTATTTTCAGAACTTTTTTTCGAACGGGGTTCAAACCTCCCGGGGACTGTTCGCAACGCTCTGCAGCACGTTTCCGCGGCAGGGCGCCGCCGCGATGAAGACGCGGTACGCTCACGACTACCTCTGCCTGCCGTCCCTTCTGCAACGTCAGGGATACAGTACGGAAATGGTGATCGGGCAGCATCGGGACCTGAACCGGCTCCAGACGTTCGCGGCCCGCAACGGCCTGCAACAATTGCGGGACGAGGGGGACTTCCCCGCCAATGCGGAACGGGCTGGACTGGGCATCGTTGACGGCGCGCTGTTCGACCTCTGTTACGAGCGGATCAAACAGCGCCAATCCCAGGGGAAGCCGTTTTTTCTGACCACGCTGACCCTCTCGACGCATCATCCTTTCGCTGCGCCCCTGACCCATCCGGAGGTTCAGTGGCTTCAGCAACAGGTACAGGACAAGTATGTCGCGGCGTTGCGCTATACGGATTTCGAACTCGAACGGGTTTTTACCAGGCTTGTCCGTGAAGGATTACTGCGGAATACCGTCGTCGTCATTCTGGGCGATCACGGCCGGCATGAACCGGTGGGTAGTTCCGATATCGAACGAAAGGCCGGGCATTTTGCCTCACCGCTGTTCATCTGGATGGACGAGTCGCTGCGGACCCCTGCGACCTACCGGCCCCGGACCGTGAGCACAATCGCCAGTCAGGTAGATCTGGCGCCGACCCTGTTGTCCTTGAACGGGAGACTGCCGGCGATGGGCTCGTTTGCGGGACATGATCTGAGCTGCCTGCTGGTGCGCGACTGTCTGCCCGGTCAGGTGGCCTATCTTACGAGCGTGTACGACAACCTGGTCGGGCTTGCGAGCGCAGAGGGCCTCTTGTTGTATTCGTTTGCGACGGAAACCTTTCAGGAAGCCACGCTGAACTTCGAGCCAATGCCCCATGAACGGACGGGCGGCGGACAACTCTCGCCTTCCCGTGATCGGGAGTTGATGGCGTTATATGAAGTGGCCAATATGGCGTTGGATGCCAACCGTCTCTGGTCTTGGCGGGAGTTCGGGACCCGATTGTGATAACCAGTCAGCGCCCAAAGCCCATCGTCGAAGCGAGTTGAGAGGAACCTCTTTCCGTGGATCGTCTACCGGTATCGGCTGTCGTCATTGCGTACAATGATGAACCCAACATGCGGGCTTGCCTGGAATCGATTACCTGGGCGGATGAAATCATCGTGGTGGATTCTCATAGCACCGACGGCACCGAACGCATCAGTCGCGAGTTCACGGATAAGGTCTACCAGCATGACTTCCACGGGTTCGGCCGCCTCCGGAACGAAGCCCTGGCGCATGCGGCGCACGACTGGGTGTTCAGTCTGGACACAGACGAACGGGCCACTCCCGAACTGCGCGAGGAGATTCGGCGCCTCCTGGCCGCGGGGCCGGAGGCCGACGCCTATTACGTGCCGCGAAAGAATTACTTCCTCGGGCGCTGGATCAAACATTGCGGCTGGTTTCCCGACTACCGGCAACCGCAATTGTTCCGCAAAAGCAAGCTGCGCTATCGGGATGAACTCGTCCATGAGAGTTTCGACCTGGACGGGCGACTGGGCTACATGACGGCCGCCGCGCTCCAGTATCCATTCCGGGACATCGACCATTTTCTGGCCAAGCAGGAGCGGTATTCCGATCTGATGGCCCGGCGTATGGTGGAACAGGGGCGATCGTTTTCGTGGCATCAGCTGGTGTCGCATCCCTGTTTTACCTTCGTGAAAATGTATGTCGGGCGGAAGGGGTGTCTGGACGGGGTGCCGGGCCTCATTTTGTCCGGTCTCTACGCCTATTACACGTTCATCAAATATGCGCGGTTCTGGGAGCTTCAGGCGCAGACGGTCCCGCAGCCGACTAATGCTGCGCCGCTGAAACAAGGCTAAGCGCGCATCTACGAGATCCGGAAGGCGCAGGACGGAGCAGCATGACGATCGCGGCGGTGGTGATCACCAAGGACGAGGCAAACAACATTACGGATTGTCTTGAGTCCCTGCGCTGGGTTGATGAGCTCATCGTGGTGGATGCCGAAAGCCGGGATCGAACCGTCGAGTTGGCGAAGCAGGTGACTTCTCGGGTGTGTGTCCGGCCTTGGCCCGGGTACGGGCCGCAAAAGAACTTCGGGATCGACCAAGCCGGAGCCGACTGGATCCTGGTGGTGGATGCCGATGAACGGGTGCCGGACGCCCTGCGCCTGGAGATTCAGGCGGTGTTGGCCGGTCGTCCGCCAGCCGATATCGGCGGCTACGAAATCCCCCGCCGGAACTTTTTCTACGGGAAATGGATTCAAGGCGGCGGAATGTACCCGGACTATCAATTGCGGCTGTTCCGCAAGACGGCCGGGAGATACGACGACGTGCGGCTGCACGAAAACCTCGCGTTGAGCGGACGGCGGGAGCGGCTTCGAGAGCCGTTCATTCATTACAGCATGCCGACCGTGAATCACCACATCCGCAAGATGATGCGGTATACCACGCTGGGCGCCGATGAAAAGCTGAAGCGTGTCCGCCATATCAGCGGCTGGACCATTGGCGCCCATCACATCGGGACCATTCTGAAAACGCTGTTCACGCGCGGCGGATATCGCGACGGCGTGCACGGGCTGGTGGTGGCCATGTTTGCCGGCCTCCATACCTTTGTGAAGTACGCCAAAGCCTGGGAGCGGTTGAACGTCAGGCGCGGCGTATGATCGCACGCGTCACTTCCCGTCGCCCTTCGGCTGAGGGCTCTTTCTTCTGATGCGTATCGGGATCGACGCGGCCTCACTGGTGGGAGACAAGGGCGGGGTTGGCTGGCATACCCATCATCTGCTCAAAGCCCTGCTGGAACTGGACGAGAAGACTGACTATGTCGGATACCTCCGGCCCGGATCGCTGCGAGCCGGCCGACTCAGCGGTTGGCCGACGGCGTCACGCATGCGGTGGATCGAGACGCCGCGGTGGCTGCTGTCCTGGCGAGGCCGGTGGGATCGCCTGGACCTCTATCACGGTCCAAACTTTAAGATGCACACGGCGGGACGGTACGGGGGTATTGTCACCATCCATGATCTGTGGCTGGCCCGGCGCCCTGAATATTCACGCAAACTGTTGGGGCAGGCGGGCTCATCCCGGCGGGCCATCGCGACGGCCAAGCGGGCGCGGAAGGTCGTGACGGTGTCGGAGTTTTCGGCCCGGGAGATCGAGTCCCTGTATGGCATTTCGCGGGACCATGTCACGGTCATCCATAACGGCGTCTCTCAAGATTTCACCCCTCTGTGCAACGAGCAGATCAAAGCGGAGTTACGGACACGTTGGTCCATCCCTCCGGCCGGCTTCATTCTCTTCGTTGGCGGGGCGGACCCGAGAAAAAACCACGCGGGATTTTTGCAAGCGGTGGCGAAGTGCCGCTCGCAGTTGGGGGGGCGAGCCATCGTGCTGGTAGGGGACGCGGACCATCCGCAGGGTAGTTATGCCGCGACGGCTCAGTCGCTCGGCTTGGAGCAGGAGGTTCGTTGCACCGGGCGTCTCGACCGGGAAGACCTGCGCCGTTTATATTCCTGCGCCGATGTATTCGTGTTCCCCTCCCGTTATGAAGGATTCGGCATGCCGGTGCTGGAGGCGATGGCCTGCGGGGCGCCGACCATTACGTCCTCGACCTCGTCGTTGCCGGAGGTGGCGGGTGACGCGGCGTTGCTGGTCGATCCCGACGATGTGGAGGGATTGGCCCGGGCGATGGTGAACATCCTGTCCGACGCGGATCTTCAACGGAGCCTGCGGCGGCGCGGATACGAACGGGCCCGGCTCTTTACGTGGCAGCGCGCGGCCGCGTCGACTAGCGCCCTCTATCGCGAGCTCTGTAGATGACGCCCATTGGCATGCTGCATCCGAAGAAGATCTTGATCATCAAGTTGCGGCACATCGGCGATGTGCTGTTGTCGACGCCGGTGTTACGCGCATTGCGGGACGCGTTTCCCGACGCCCGGCTCACCATGTTGGTCAATCGCGGGACGGAAGGGGTGCTCGCGCATCATCCGGATGTGGACGAGGTGTTGTGTCTTGAGAAGGGCGCATGGAATGCCCAGTGCAAGTTTGTCTATCGGCTTCGAGAGCGGAGTTTTGATTGCGTGATCGACCTGACCGACGGGGACCGTTCCGCCGTCATCAGCTTCGCGACCGGGGCGCCCATCCGCATCGGATTTAATGCGGAACATCGCTGGCGGGGGCTGCTGTACAGCCAGGTGGCGAAACCGCGTTCAGAGGATCAGCATCGAGTGGAGTACGACCTCTGCGCTCTCCGGGCGCTGGGCCTCGAGCCTAAACGAGGGATGCCATCGGTCTCTGTTTCCGAGTCGGAGGAGCAGATGACAGACCAATGGCTGAAAGAACATGGATTGGCCGGGGAGCATTCCCCGCCGCTGGTGCTCCTGCAACCGGGCGCGCGGTATTCGTTGAAAGTCTGGCCTCCTGAACGGTTTGCTCAGCTGGCTGATCGTCTCGTTGAACGGTTCAACTGCCGGATTCTGCTGGGCGGGGATCAACGGGAACGTGAGGTCGCCGAACAAGTCGCCCGCAACACGCATTGCGCGCCACTCGTCGTGGCGGGCAAGTTTTCCCTGTTGCAGTACGCCGCGCTGGTGAAACAGTGCGCCTTGTTCGTGGGCAACGACGGCGGCGCCATGCATATTGCCGCGACAGTGGGCACTCCGGTGGTCGCGTTGTTCGGGCCCACCTATCCGGAACGGTGGGGACCGCGCGGCGGACTGACGCAGGTGATCTATAAAGGTCTGGATTGCCGGGCCTGTTACCATCCCAGTTGTTTGCGCGGCGACGACAGCTGCATGCGCCAGATCACGGTCGATGAGGTGTTCGAAGCGGCCGGCCGGATTCTCGACCGGAAGGGTGCGAGGGTGGTGTCGTGAACGATGAGTTGGTCAGTGTCGTCATCCCGGTCTTCAACGGGGCGCCGTTTGTCGCAAAGGCGGTGGCCAGCGTTCGGGCACAGGGGCACCGCGAGGTGGAGATCCTTGTGGTCGATGACGGATCGACGGATGGGACGCAAGACGTGCTGAAGCGTCTGGAGCAGCGCGACGGCATCCGGTGGTTTCAGCGCAGCCACGGCGGACCGGCCCGTAGCCGCAATTACGGTATTGAAGCGGCGCGCGGGCAGTATGTTGCGCTGCTGGACTGCGATGATGAGTGGCTGCCGGGCAAATTGGCCGCGCAGTTGGCGGTCATGCGCGCACGTCCGGATGTGGGAGTGGTCCATACGGATTTTGACGTGCGCTTTGAAGACGGAACTCTGGAAGAGCGCGTCACCGCCCGTTCGAGCCGCGAGCCGATGGTGCAGGCCTTCGCCGGAGGCCATGTGGCCTTGCCCTCGACTTTGTTGATCCGGAAGAACGTGCTCGACCAGGTGGGGCGGTTGGATCCGGAACTGTATGGATCGGAAGATTCCGACCTGACAATCAGGCTATTCCGGGTGACCGCCTTCGAATGCATCGATCAGGTGCTGGTCACCAAGCTGCAACGGGGGCATGGCTATCGGGACATGGCCTTCGATGAGCAGACTCATCGGGAGCGGGTGCTGGCCAGCCGGGATCGCTTTCTGATGCGCCTCGAAGGGTTTGCGCCGCTGACGACCGCACAACGCGCCGCGCTGGATCGGGAATGGGCCAACTATTATCTGCTGAAGGGCGCGGCCGCAGAACGGGCAGGCCGGGCGGCCGAGGCGCGGAGCCAGTATCGGAAGGCGATCCGCAAGGCTCCGACCCGGATTCGATGTTATACGCGTTGGCTGCGCACCTGGACGTCCTGACCGTAGTCGCGTCACGTTCCATTCAGCGCGTTGCGCAGCCTCGGCTACGGCTAGACAAAGTACGACCTGAGAAGCCGGGACCAGGTTTTGACGTTGAGCGGTTGGTGATGCAGGGCGAGGCGAAATGCCTGCCGCGCCTGCTGAGGAGCATGCGCTCGCAGGTGATGCTTGCCAAGATCGGCATAATAAATGGCCCAGTCGTTCGCGAGGGCTTCGCCTTCCGGCGTCCCAGGCTGGCAGGCGGCGGCATGTTTGTCGAGAAATCGCCGGCGGCCGTCCAGTGCGCGCAGGGAGGGAATATCTCTCGACGCATTGTGGCCGTACAGCCGATGACGGTACATGGGTTGCGGGACATAGATAAATCGCCCGGGCCCATAGAGCCGAATGGCGAGATCGATGTCTTCCCAGATCGACAGGTCTTCGTCGTAGCCTCCCACCGCGTCGAAGCAGGTTTTTCGGAACAATGAGCCGGATGTGGCGGCATCGTGTCCGCCGCGGAGCAGCTGCGTAACGCTGCGCTGATGTTTCATGGCGGCGTCATATTCAAGGATCTCGTTCCGTTCATTGACCTGATAACCGTCACAGTGGACGAGCGCTGCCTCTGTGGCCGGTTCGAGGATCGCCAGCGTCGTCTCTAAAAACGTCGGTTCCCAGAGATCATCCTGGTCCAGAAACGCCAGGTACGGACTCTGCGCAAGGCGCGCGCCGGTATTGCGTGCGGCGGCTTGCCCGGCATTCCGGGAGTGGCGCGTGTATCGGACCTGAGGAATGGCCCGCACCAACGCATCGGTGCGATCGGTCGAGGCATCGTCCACGACGATGATCTCGTGATCCGCATAACTTTGCGCCAGGACCGAGCGGATGGCTTGCTCCAGGTATCGGGAGGTGCCGTTGTAGGCGGGGATGACGACGCTGACGTGTGCCACAACTAGAAGTTCCTCGTGCGGTCAATCGGTAACATAGGCGCTCCAACCAGTCAACCGCCGCGCCTTTCAGCCAACCGGTGCGATGCCCTCGGCCTGCCTTGACTTGCCGGGTGGGCTATGGTTCCATCCGTTCGCATCGCGCGCAATCTCCTCCACCATGAGTTGATCCAACGCAACCTTGTGAAAATCGTCATCGCCGCCTGGCATCTGAAGAACGTTAACGTGGGGATCGGGCGTTATGCCCGGGAATTGATCGCGGCGCTGGGGCAGGTCGATCAGGCCAATCACTATGACATTCTGCTGCCCCAAGCGGAACATCCCTTCATGGCGCGTCCGAACATGCGGTATCGCGTGGTGCGGTTTCCGCTGTTTCGCCGGCGATTCTGGGAGCAGGTCGCGCCGCTGCTGGTCGGCTCTTACGACGTGCTGCATTTTCCTTATGATTCCTGTGTGGCCTGGAAGCGCGGGAGGTTTGTGACGACCATTCACGATGTCAAACCGCTGTTGTTTCCGGAACTCCGCCCCCGGACGAATCTCAACAGTCGCGTCGAAGACTGGCTGGTGGGGGATCGTTGGCGGACGATCGACCAGGTGATCACGGTTTCAGAACATTCCCGGCGCGACCTGTTGGCGCATGCGCCGCTTCGTCCGGACCAGGTGAGTGTGACGCCGCTTGGTCTTGACGCCGAGCGATTCCGGCCGGCCGAAAAGCGGCATGAGGGCAGGCCGTACGTGCTGTGTGTCGCCGGAACAGATCCGACCAAAAATGTCGGCCTGCTGATTGACGCCTTCGCGGCACTTCCCGGCGACTTGCGCAGCCGGTTCGATCTGGTCCTGGCGGGTGATGTCTGCAAACGTGAGGATATCCGCGCCGCGATTGCCCGGCGGGGGCTGAGCGCTCAGGCCAAACTGGTCGGCCTCCTGTCCGATGCCGCGCTCGTGACCTGCTACCAGCAGGCCACGGTGTTCGTCTTTCCCTCCCTCTATGAGGGATTCGGTCTGCCGGTCTTGGAGGCCATGGGCTGTGGCTGTCCGGTAATCTGCTCCAACGCGTCATCGCTACCCGAAGTGGCCGGCGAGGCGGCGGTGCTCGTCGATCCTCGCCGGGCCGACCAATTGACGCAGGAACTGGCCAGAGTGCTAGAATCAGCGGATTTGCGGGAGTCTCTAAGGGCGCGCGCCCTTGCCCGCGCGAAAGAATATGTGTGGGAACGTACGGCAAGACAAACGGTCGCGGTGTACGAACGGACGGTCGGCCGGTGAGGCCGCGGGACCAGACGATATCGACGAATTTTCTAGTCTGAACCAGGGGCGGGACGTTACGATTCAATTCAAGAATGAGCCGGTTCGTTGGCGGACCGCGCATGTGCCGGCTCGCATAATGAGAAGATCGAGTTGCGGAAGGGGGGAAGGATGAAGGGTGTCGTACTCGCCGGAGGGCTCGGATCACGCCTGCTCCCGCTCACCAAAGTGACCAACAAACATCTGCTCCCCGTCTACGACAAGCCGATGATCTACTATCCCATCCAAACGCTCGTGAACGCCGGCATCACGGAAATCATGTTGGTGACCGGCGGAAACAGCGCCGGTGATTTCCTGAAATTGCTGGGGAATGGCCGGGATTTCGGCCTGAAACATCTCAGCTATACCTATCAGCAGGGCGAGGGGGGGATCGCCGATGCATTACGGCTCGCGGAGCATTTTGCCGATGATGGTCCGCTTTGCGTCGTGCTGGGAGACAATTTGATCCAGGGCAACATTGCGAAGGCCGCCGAGTCGTTCCGGGCACAGAAGAGCGGCGCCAAGATTTTGCTGAAGGACGTGAAAGATCCGCAGCGTTTTGGTGTGCCCCACCTCGAAGGGAACCGGGTGCTTAGTATCGAGGAGAAGCCGGCTCATCCAAAGTCCTCGTACGCGGTCACGGGCATTTATTTTTACGATGCGCGCGTGTTTGAGATTACCCGGACGCTCACGCCGTCCGGGCGAGGCGAATTAGAGATTACCGATGTCAACAATGCCTACATTGCCTCCGGGGAGTTGACGTGGGACGTGCTCGACGGTTGGTGGACGGATGCCGGCACGATTGAATCGCTCCTTGCCGCCAACCAGCTGGTTGCGCAGACCGGGGCAAACAGGATGGAGTTCTAAATGCGTATTCTCGTCACGGGAGGCGCCGGCTTCATTGGATCCCATCTGGTGCGCCGCTTGATCCAGAGCGGCCGCCATTCGGTCGTGAATCTCGATGCGCTCAAGTATTCCGGCAACCTGGAAAACCTTGCGGACCTGGCCGGCCACCCTCAGTACCGCTTCGTCCATGCGGATATCGGCGATCAGCAGGCCGTGCATGCCGCGTTGCAGGAACACCGGATTGAGGGCATCATCAACTGCGCCGCCGAAACCCATGTCGATCGGTCGATTCTTGATCCGGGGGCGTTCGCCCGCACCGATGTGGTGGGGACGGGCATTCTGCTGGAGGAGGCGCGGCAGGCAGGGGTGCAGCGGTTCCTGCAAGTCAGCACCGATGAAGTGTACGGCAGCGTCGAGCAGGGGAGTTCCACGGAAGGCGACCGCCTGGAACCGCGCAGCCCCTATTCGGCCAGCAAGGCGGGCGGGGATCTGCTCGTTCTGAGTTACTGGACGACCTACCGCTTTCCTGTCGTGGTCACCCGTGGCAGTAACACCTATGGTCCAAACCAGTACCCTGAGAAATTCATTCCCCTGTTTGCCACGAATGCGATCGACGGCGAGCCGCTTCCGCTCTACGGCGATGGCAGGCAGTGCCGGGATTGGTTGTCGGTCTATGATCATGCGGCGGGAATTCAGCATGTGTTCGAACAGGGCGAGCCGGGCGCCGTCTACAATGTCGGCGGCGGGAACGAACGCGAGAATATTGCGGTCGCCGAACGGATCGTGGCGGCGCTTGGAAAGTCTCGCTCGCTGATCCGGTTGGTCCAGGACCGGCCCGGGCACGACCGCCGCTATTCGATTGATTGCAGCCGGTTGCGTGCTCTGGGCTGGTCGCCCCAAGTGCCGTTCGAAGAAGGGCTGACGCAGACGGTTGAGTGGTATCGCACGCATGAAGCGTGGTGGCGAAAGATTAAGTCCGGCGAGTTCAAGGACTACTACCGCCAGCAATATGGCCAGCGTTTGGAAAAGGGGACGGCGTGCGGATCGTCATAACCGGGGCGCGGGGACAACTCGGCGCGGATCTCCAGCAGGTTCTGCAGGGGCATCAGCTGACGTTACTGGATCTCCCGACATTTGACCTGACGCATGAGGACTGCGGCCGCCCGATCGTCGATGCCGTACCCGACGCGGTGATACACGCCGGCGCGCATACGGATGTGGATGGGGCTGAACGTCATCCGGGGTTGGCCATGGCGATCAATGCCGACGGGACCGAACGCGTCGCGCGCGCGGCCGCTCAGGTGGGAGCCAGGCTCGTATATATCTCGACCGACTACGTTTTTGATGGCCGTGGCACGCGTCCCTACGTTGAAACCGATCAGACCAACCCTGTGAGCGCCTATGGGGCGTCCAAATGTGCCGGTGAGGAGCGGGCCTTGGCCTGCTGCGAGAATACGCTGGTGGTGCGGACCGCGTGGCTTTATGGCTTGCAGGGGAAGAATTTTGTGAAGACCATGCTCCAATTGGCTGCGGAACGTCCCTGCTTGAAAGTCGTCGCGGATCAGCAGGGTTGCCCGACCTTTGCCGAGGATCTCGCTCGTATGATCGGACAGCTCGTGACGCATCCGGTACGCGGTCTCTTGCATGTCACGAATGAAGGCCACTGCACCTGGCATGAGTTTGCGACGGAGATCATGCGACGATCCGGACAGGCCGTGCCGGTCGAAGCTATCACAACGGCCGACATGCCCCGTCCGGCCAAGCGCCCGGCCTATTCGGTCCTTTCGGCTGAGCGGCTCCACCATCTCGGCTTCCGAATGCCGTCCTGGCAGGACGGGCTGCAGCGATTTCTGCAAGCCCTGCCGGCCGGGTCTTCAGCGGCTCTCCGCGGATAAATTTGCTTCAGGCTCCTTCCTGCCCAAATCGTGATCCGCTGATTGCGCGAGTTCTATCCGGGACAACGCCAGAGAAAAGGCTGTGTCCGGCCGGCAGGTTTCTTGTGCAAGTGCCACGAGTTCTCTATACTGCGATCGCGCAGAGCGCATCATGTGGTCTGCGCCATGGGGTGGACAAGGTGTCGCGCGGTGTACCCGTGTGGCTTGGCTCCGTGAGTGTCGTGGACCGTTCATTCACATGACTCCACGTGCCCGGTGCGTTCGGGTGTGGGAGTTGAGCGCCGCAACCGCGGGTGGCCCTGTCCTAGCGCCATCCAGGCTGTGTGCTGTCCCAGTGGCGGGCAATCTGGAATCGCAGGGTGTCGCAGCCGGTGAATGCATGCGGTTTCGCGACCGGCAGTCGCTGAAGGCATGAATAGCACCACCTCATCATCTGCGCATACCGTCGTCCGGCCGGTCGAGGGAGAACTCAGATCTGGCTCTGTCCGAGGGCTGTTCTGGGGATTGCAGGGGTATGTGATGGTGGCCCTTGCCTGCTCGAGTTTTTTCCCGCCCCTGTTCCGCTATCAGGAGCATACCGTCATCATTCTCATCGTCCTCTGCTTTGGGATGTGCGCGGTGGAACGGACGAATCCGTGGGTTCGGACACCGCTGGACCGTCCGCTCTGGTTCTTCATGGTCTGGGTGCTCTGCACCGTTCCCTTCGCCACCGATCCTGCGTACAGTTTTGCCGAGTGGAAGAAGTTTGTGGCCCAGGCCGGTGTCTTTTACTGGTCGCTGCTGGTTCTGGCGCGCTGCCGCAATGAACGTTTGCCGCAACAGGTGCTTCAGGCTCTCGTCGTCGGAGCCGCACTGCTGGCCTCTTACGCCCTTGTCGCATTTATTCAGCAAGGCGGCACGTGGCGGGACCGGTTTGTTCGAGCCCATGCCTACGGTTCCGACTATAACTGGCTCAGCACCTACATGGTGGTGGCGATTCCTGTGGCCGGCACTCTTCTGGCCCTGGAGCGCACGGCGTGGAGTCGTGCCGCACAGGGATTGGCTCTTGTTCTGGCAGGGGCGGCGCAGTTGTTTTCTTATACACGCGGCGGCTGGCTTGGACATGCGGCGCAAGGCGTCACGCTCGCGTTGATGATCGGAGGCCGGCGTCTGGTCTTCGGAGTGTTGGGGGTGCTTGCCATGATCGGTGCCGGATTAGTGGTGGCCTCGCAATCTGGCTTTCAAACGGACACGGTGAATGCTAAGACCGTCGACACCAGGTTGATAGTGTGGACCATCGGGTTGGGTGAGGTGGCGACCCATCCCGTAGTCGGGATCGGTTTCGGGAATAATTCCTTCATCAAAAAATTTCCGGAGTATGCCGTCGAAAAACAGGAGCACCTTCCTGAGCGCGAACGGATTATTCCGGCCATGCACAACACCTTCCTGATGGTGACGCTGGGAAGTGGCATCCCTGCCTTGGTCAGCTTTGTGTGGATCTTTGTCGCCCTTCTACGCCGTCTCATCCCGCTTCCCCTGGCAGGCGGCAAGGAACATGCGGGAAGGATGATCGCCGCCGGAATCGCCTTGGCTGTCATCGGCCTGGTGGTGCGCAATTGTTTCGACTATATGTTTATGGGGAGTCTCGCGCATCTGTTCTGGTTGGTGGCGGCGGTGGGAATGACCGTGACCGGATCGGACGGCGCCGCATCTGTGGCGGGAGACGGATTGGAACTGGGGCGGCCGGTCATGGGGGAAGGCCGGATTTCTGCGTAGCTCATGAGACCGCGTCATCTCGCGCTGCAGTGTCGACCTCACGCCTTGACAAGATCTCGAAGATCCATCACAAGGTACGTGCATGAGCGCGAGCGAGGCGGTCCATCCGACGCCGGAGTCGCAGGCCGCAATCTGATGGGAGCGCATACTGAGTGAAAGCGTTGATCACAGGAATTACGGGTCAGGACGGGTCCTATCTCGCAGAGTTTCTCCTGGCCAAGGGGTATGACGTTTTTGGAATCATTCGTCGATCCAGTTCGTTCAACACAGGACGGATAGACGGAATTTATCAGGATCCACACACATCAGGGGCCAAACTGCATCTGGTGTATGGAGATTTGAACGATGCTAGCTCGTTAAACAGGATTATACGAACGGTCCGTCCCGACGAAATCTACAATCTTGGAGCGCAGAGCCATGTTCGGGTCAGTTTCGATATTCCTGAATACACCGCTGAAATTACGGCCCTCGGAACCGTCCGATTGCTGGAAGCGATTCGCGAGTCGGGGCTGCGGCCCAAGTTTTATCAGGCCTCGTCGAGTGAAATGTACGGCAAAGTGCAGGAAGTCCCGCAGCGCGAAACCACGCCGTTTTATCCCCGGAGTCCATACGGCGCGGCGAAAGTCTATGCCCATTGGATCACGGTCAATTATCGTGAGGCCTATGGGTTGTTCGCCTGTAACGGCATTCTCTTCAATCATGAATCGCCGCGCCGAGGTGAAACCTTCGTGACACGCAAAATCACCAAGGCAGCAGCCCGGATCAAACTGGGATTGCAGCAGGAATTGTTCCTCGGCAACCTGGATGCCAAACGGGATTGGGGATATGCCGGCGATTATGTCGAGGCCATGTGGCTCATGCTGCAGCAGGACCATCCCGATGATTATGTCGTGGCGACCGGGGAAACGCATACCGTGCGGGAATTTCTCGATGTGGCGTTCGGGCATTTGGGCCTCGACTGGCAGCGTTATGTGCAGATCGATCCGCGGTATTATCGCCCGACGGAGGTCGATCTGCTGATCGGTGATCCGGCAAAGGCGCAGCGGCAGCTCGGATGGAAACCGACCGTAGATTTTCACCAGCTGGGGATCATGATGGTCGAGGCGGACATGGAAGCTGAACGGCTGAAGATGCGGGGCACGGCGTCGAAGGGAGCCTAGAGTGATCGACAGACACGCGCGGGTTTACGTGGCCGGGCATCGGGGAATGGTGGGTTCTGCGATCGTCCGCGCCCTCACGGCCCGCGGGTATGACAATCTGGTTGTGCGCACTAGCACCGAAGTGGATTTGCGCGACAACAGGCAAGTCGCCGGATTCTTTTCGGAGACGAAGCCCGAATACGTCTATCTGGCTGCGGCCAAAGTGGGCGGCATTCTCGCCAACAGCACCTTGCCGGCGGAGTTCATTTACGACAACCTGGCGATTCAAACCAACGTTGTGCATCAAGCGTACCTCCATGGGGTGAAGAAACTGTTGCTGCTGGGTTCGTCCTGCATCTACCCGAGGGATGCTCCTCAGCCGATGAAGGAAGAATATCTGTTGACAGGCCCGCTCGAACCCACCAATGAGTGGTATGCCGTGGCGAAAATCGCCGGGATCAAGATGTGCCAGGCCTACCGGCGGCAATACGGGTGTGATTTTATTGCGGCGATGCCCACGAACCTGTATGGCCCGAACGATAACTTTGATCTCCAGCATTCTCATGTGCTGGCGGCATTGATCCGTCGATTCCATGAGGCGCGGGAGCAGGGGCAGGCGCCCACGCTCTGGGGCTCGGGGACTCCGATGCGGGAGTTTCTCCACGCGGATGATTGTGCGGAAGCCTGTTTGTTTTTGATGGACAGGTATTCCGATCCCATGATCGTAAACGTTGGTGCGGGGGAAGAGATTTCGATCGCGGATCTTGCGGCGCTGGTCGCCGAGGTGACCGGGTATCGAGGCGACATCCACTGGGATCGAAGCAAGCCGGACGGCATGCCGCGGAAGCTCATGGATTGCAGCCGGATGACGGCATTGGGATGGAAACCAAGAATCGCGCTCCGAAACGGGTTGGTGGATGCCTATGCTTGGTATCGGAGGTCACAATGAGGAGCGCCACGATTGAATCTCGGCCGCTCTGATCGGTTAAGGAGGGGCCGGCCACCCCATTGCCTGTGTCAGTGGCAGGCGGGCAATGCGGCGATTCATTGGAGTTCCCCTCATTACATCCAGCTTCATCGACCGGGCGTACATCTTCTAAGGCCCCTCGCCTAACCTGACAGGGAGCCGGGCAGATTCCACTTTGAGGTTGATTGGTCGTCCGGCTCCTACTGTGTTCATCAGTCCGCTTGTACGGAGGTTCAGATTTGGCGGGAGGAAGATATCCTTGTGGAATCAAGGGGCGTTCACTATACTTCCACGCCACGTGTCACCAGAGATTTCCTGGTCGGGTGGCCGCTCGACCGCTGTTTGAGGAGTAGAAGGGTTGGTTTGTGTCCGGTCTCCGATCTTTCAGGCGTATCAGGAAATTTACTTTCCGTCGACGTGCTGCCATGCCAAGGACCTGAGGGGTACGTTGCAGGGTCGTGACGTCGCCCCGGCTCATCTTTTACGAGAGCCGGACTCTGTGAATGTGAAGTGAAATCACAATGGACATTGAAGCAGAGAAAACTGATTTCTGTTGCCGGCGATCTTCAACCCTGACAAGGCTCCGGTCGAGCACTCTAATCCCTGATCGGCGAAATCCTCATGTTATAACCATGCAAAGGGCAGGGTGATGCTCAACGGTAAATCCATACTTCTGACCGGAGGCACGGGCTCCTTCGGCCGGCAGTTTGTTCGATCAGTGCTGAGTCGGTACAATCCCAAGCGGCTGATCGTCTTTTCGCGAGATGAGCTCAAGCAGTTCGAAATGCAGCAGGAGTTCCCTGCCTCCGCAATGCGTTTTTTTCTGGGTGATGTGCGTGATGCCGAGCGGCTCATGCAAGCAATGCGAGGTGTGGACATTGTGGTGCATGTCGCAGCCTTGAAGCAGGTGCCGGCAGCGGAATACAACCCGACAGAGTGCGTCAAAACTAATGTGCACGGAGCCGAGAATGTGATCGCGGCGGCTATTGCCAATGAGGTGGAGAAAGTGGTGGCGCTTTCTTCCGATAAGGCTGCGAATCCCATCAATCTGTATGGGGCCACCAAACTGGTTTCGGACAAGCTGTTCGTTGCCGCAAATAATATCGCTGGCGGACACCGTACGCGTTTTTCCGTGGTGCGGTACGGGAATGTTGTGGGCTCCCGAGGCTCAGTTATTCCATATTTCCGGAAGCTCCTCGCTGAAGGAGCGAAAGAGCTCCCGGTCACGGATCTCCGGATGACAAGGTTTTGGATCACGCTTCAGCAAGGGGTCGATTTCGCGTTGCGAGATTTTGAACGGATGCAGGGCGGGGAAGTTTTCGTGCCGAAGATCCCCTCCGCCAAGGTTGTCGACTTAGCGACCGCCATGGCCCCAAACCTCCCGATACGGGTAGTTGGAATCAGGGCGGGTGAAAAACTGCACGAAGTGATGTGTCCGTCGGACGACTCTCATTTGACGCTGGAATTTGACGATCACTATGTCGTGTGTCCTTCGATACAGTTTTCCCGGCCGGTCGATTACCGGCGGAATGGCCTTCAGGAGGAGGGACGTCCAGTTCAGGATGGTTTTGAATATAGTTCCGGAACAAATAACTGGTTCCTCACTAATGATGAACTGGTAAAGCTAGTGGCCGAAAACTGATGATTCCGTATGGACGACAAGCCATATCCGAGGAAGACATTCAGGCAGTGACGGCCGTGCTCCGTTCTGATTGGATCACCCAAGGCCCCGCCATTCCCCGGTTTGAACAGGCAGTCGCCACCTATTGTCATGTGCCATATAGTGTGGCTGTGAGCAGCGCGACGGCGGCGCTTCATCTGGCGTGTTTGGCTCTAGAGGTAGGCCCCGGCGATCGCGTGTGGACTACGCCCAACACGTTTGTGGCCAGCGCAAATTGCGCGTTGTATTGCAATGCCACAGTTGATTTTGTCGATATCGATCCTGCTACCGCGAATATGGGTGTGCCAGCACTCGCGAGAAAGTTGCAAGATGCAGAGGCCAGGGGCGGCTTGCCCAAAGTCGTGATCCCGGTCCATTTTTCGGGAGAGCCTTGCGATATGGTGGAGATTGCGAAACTCGCCCATCGTTATGGGTTTCGGATCATCGAAGATGCCTCGCACGCGATCGGAGCACGATATTCTGACGGGGTCGTGGGGGATTGCCGTCATAGTGACATGACCGTATTTAGTTTTCATCCGGTCAAGATCATTACAACCGGTGAGGGTGGCGGGCTGACCACGCAACGGCCCGAGTTGGCCAGGAAGCTCACACTCCTGAGGACTCACGGCATCACGCGCGACACGACGGAAATGACAGGGGGTACGCATGGGCCTTGGTATTATGAGCAGGTCATGCTGGGATTCAATTATCGCATGACCGATCTTCAGGCTGCGCTGGGAATAAGCCAGCTTTCTCGCATTGAAGAGTTTGTATCGCGACGCCACCTGTTGGCGTCCCGCTACGACGCGGCTCTTCCAGGCTTGCCTGTCCGATTGCTCTCACGATCAACTGCCAGCCGCTCTGCCTTGCACCTCTATGTGGTGTATGTGTCTGCTGATCGACGCCGGCAGGTGTTCGATCAACTGCGCGAGCGGGATGTTGGCGTAAATGTCCATTATATTCCCGTGCACCTGCAACCCTACTACCGACGTTTCGGGTTTCGCGAAGGGGATTTTCCTGCAGCTGAACGACACTATCAAGAAGCGATCAGTCTCCCGCTCTATCCTGGTCTCAAAGAATCCGAGCAAGACCGGATAATCACTGCGCTTAGGGAGGTATTGCAATAAACATCGCCGTAATTCCTGCCCGTGGAGGCAGTAAGCGGATTCCAAAGAAGAACATCAAGCTCTTTGGAGGACTGCCGATTCTTGCCTATTCGATCAAGGCCGCGCAGTCCTGCGGTCTCTTCGAGAAGGTGATCGTCTCCACAGACCAGGAAGAAATTGCCTCCGTTGCGGCTCAATTTGGCGCAGAGACTCCGTTCTTGCGTCCCCCTGAATTATCTGATGACTTCACCGGGACCAATGCGGTTACCAAACACGCGATCCAGTGGTTGAACCAACGGGGAGTGTCCATCACCCACGCCTGTTGCATCTACGCTACGGCGCCCTTCATCCAGGCGCGCTTTCTCCGGCAGGGGTTTGAGCTGTTGCACAGATCCGAGCGGTCCTTTGCCTTTTCAGTAACCTCCTACGCTGCTCCTATCCAGCGGGCCTTGCGCCGAAGGCCGGATGGGACGGTTGAACCCTTCCAGCCTGAGTACATCATGACGCGATCGCAGGACCTCGAAGAGGCCTATCATGACGCGGGGCAGTTCTATTGGGGCACAGCCGGAGCGTTTCTGGAGGATGTCCCGCTTTTCTCCCCCGCTTCCATAGGAGTTGTAGTCCCTCGATATTTGGTTAAAGACATTGATACGATTGAAGATTGGCGTCAGGCTGAACTTATGCACGCAGCACTCACTCACTTTTCCGAGATGTGGGAGCAGGAATCGGGCGAAGAACAGTAACCTCCACACTCAAGTGGAGCGTCAAGCCCAGGGGGGGAGGGAGTGTGGAGACAGCTTTCGATGGAGCGCCGGCAGGCCGGGTAGCATTTCGTGTCGATGCTTCCATGCAAGTTGGTATCGGGCATGTGATGAGGTGTCTAGCCTTAGCCGACGTATTGCGGGCTCAAGGGGTCGAGGTTCATTTTGTGTGTCGCGCTCTTGCGGGGCACATGATGGATCTCATCCGGGAGTGGGGCTTTTCGGTCCTTCACTTGCGTGCTCCCCGTTCCGGAGAAATGGTGACAGACCGTCGGACCAAACATGCTGGTTGGCTGGAGGTTGATTGGTCAATCGATTGCACGGAGACGATTGCCGCCCTCCAGGCGGTCGGTCCGATTGATTGGCTAATTGTGGACAGTTATGCCCTCGACAAAGCGTGGGAGCAGATGATTGGGCCGAAGGTGCGACGGGTCCTCGTGATCGATGATCTTGCTGACCGTGCGCATCATTGCGATGTGTTGCTCGACCAGAACTATTACCATGACCCTCGCCTGCGTTATCACGACTACCTTGACGGTTCCTCGAGACTGTTGGCGGGTCCGCAGTATGCTCTCCTGCGGCAAGAGTTCGCTGCCCTGCGCGCAACGCTCGGGAAGCGCCCCACTGTGCTTAAGAGGGTGCTTGTCTTCATGGGGGGCGCTGATCCCACCAACGAGACCTCGAAGGTTTTAGAAGCATTCGACAATCCGGCTCTTGCCGGCTTAGAGGTCGACGTCGTGATTGGGGCTTCGAACCCACACAGGGCATCGATTCAGGAGCGATGTGCAGGGCGCTCCAAATGGCGAGTGCATTCACATAGCAGAGCGTTTCACCGATTGATGGGCGATGCCGATCTGGCGATCGGTGCGGCGGGGTCTGCGGCATGGGAACGCTGCGTTCTCGGGCTGCCCTCTCTCATGCTTGCAGTGGCTGACAATCAACGCCACATTGGCGAGGCGGTTGCAAGTTTCGGGGCTGGCGCGTATTTGGGGCCCTCGGCAGAGGTGTCTGTTTCGGATATTGTAGCTTCAGTGGAAGCATGCATGCGTGATCCGGGTCGGTTGGGAGTCATGCGGCAAGCTGCGCGTAAGTTAGTGGATGGAAAAGGCGCGCAACGGGTCTCGTTGGCTCTGTTCCCACGGAAACTCTCGATCGCCGTCGTGTCGGACAAGGAAAGCTGGTTGAACGAATTCTTGCCGGCTCTTATTGAGTGGTTCAGAGATCAGGGACACCTCGTTTCGTGGGTTCACCAGGTCGCAGACATTCCCCCCGGGGATTGCGCGTTTTACCTAAGCTGCGGCCAACTCGCGCGCCCTCAGGTATTAGCGCGTAATACCAACAACCTTGTCGTTCATGAAAGCTCGTTGCCGTTAGGGAAGGGATGGGCCCCTCTCACGTGGCAACTTCTCGAAGGGAAAAACGAGATTCCCGTCTTGTTGCTTGAGGCCGCTGAGGCGGTTGACGCAGGGGACGTTTATCTTGCCGATCAGCTCAGATTTACTGGCTATGAACTATGTGGCGACCTTCGGCGGGAGCAGGCTCGCGCAACGCTTGCACTCTGCCGTCGTTTCGTGGAAAGTTACCCCTGGCTTCTGACTGACGCGACGGTCCAGCGAGGGGAGAGTAGTTATTATCCCCGAAGAACTCCAGAAGACAGCCGGTTGAATCTTGATAAAACGCTGCGGGAACAATTCGCCTTGCTGCGGGTTGTGGACAATGACCGCTATCCGGCTTTTTTTGAATTGGATGGGCATCAGTACGTTGTCCGAATTGAGCACCGACGAATCCCTGGGGGAGGCTAGTGTGCGTCATGGCGTCTTGCGTGATCGCGTCGAGTCGAGTATGGCGGCCACAGATGACCGAGGAAGTGGTTCGACGGACTGGTGTCGCCTGTTCGCTGGTCACCACGAAAGATGCGCTCACCAGCGAGTATCTCAGCCGGCTGAAGCCTGACTATGTGTTTTTTCCGCATTGGTCCTATCTCGTCCCGCAGGAGATTTATGAACAGTTTGAGTGTGTGATTTTTCACATGACAGATGTGCCTTTTGGTCGGGGCGGCAGTCCGCTTCAGAACCTCATTATCCGGGGGGTAAGTGAGACCAAAGTTTCCGCTCTGCGCTGCGTGGCAGAGGTGGATGCTGGCCCAGTCTATTTGAAGCGTCCCCTGTCTTTGCAGGGGACGGCGCAGGACATTTATTCCCAGGCGAGTCGTCTCATCGAGGACATGATCGTTGAGATCCTGCAGACTCGTCCAGTGCCAAGGCCGCAGGAGGGAACTCCGGTGGCTTTTAAACGGAGAAAACCATCAGAAGGGAATCTTGCCGATCTGCGGACGGTCCAAGAGACCTATGATGTCATCCGCATGCTGGATGCCGAAGGGTATCCGCCCGCGTTTCTCCAGGTCGGAAAATTGCGGTTTGAGTTTTCTCGCGCGGCGCTCAGGGAGGACCGGCTACGGGCGGATGTGGTGATTACGGTGGTCAATGATGACAAATAAGATAGGTGTCATTTGTGCCCATCCCGACGATGAAGTCCTCGGGTGTGGCGGTACCATGGCGCGGCTGGCTGATTCCGGCCACGAGGTGCATGTCCTGGTACTTGGGGAGGGGGCGACTAGCCGTAGTCCTTTGGGCCATGAAGAGGGGAAGAATCATGAACTCGATATGCTGAGACGGGCCGCTCTTGCCGCGGCCAAGGTGCTCGGCGCGCAGAGTGTTGCGTTTGGAGGGTTTCCAGACAATCGGATGGATGGGATGAATTTGCTGGATATCGTCAAGCGCGTAGAACGGTTTCTCGCGGAGAGACAGATTCATACGGTGATGACCCACCACCGCGGGGATCTCAATATCGACCATCAGATCGTTCATCGTGCAGTCCACACTGCCTGCCGTCCGCTCCCCGGTTCGACGACTCAAACCCTGTTGTGTTTTGAGGTGCCGTCCAGTACGGAATGGAGCATCGCTCAACCATTTCACCCTAACTGGCATGAGGATATCGAACATACCCTGGCCCGAAAGCTCGAGGCGCTTCAGTGTTATGAGATGGAGATGCGTCCGTGGCCTCATCCTCGTTCGTATCAAGGAGTCGAAGCTCTTGCCCGCTGGCGTGGTGCAAGTGTCGGGAAGCAGGCCGCTGAGGCGTTCGAGTTGTCACGGCTCGTCAGGTAAGGGGACTGAAGACAAATGTTAGAGATCCACATACAAGGGCGAGTTGTGGGTAAGAGCTCGTCGCCATTCATCATTGCGGAGATGTCTGGAAACCATAACCAGTCTCTTGATCGTGCAATGGCCATTGTTGAAGCGGTCGCTCGTTCGGGGGCGCATGCCCTGAAATTGCAGACGTATACCGCAGATACCATGACCCTTGATGTCCGTGAGGGGGAGTTCTTTATCTCAGACCCGCAAAGCCTGTGGCGGGGACATTCGTTGTATGAGCTGTATCAGAAGGCGTATACGCCGTGGGAATGGCATGAGCCGATTTTCCAGCGATGCCGTGAGTTGGGGTTGATCGTGTTCAGTACTCCGTTCGATTCCACGGCGGTGGACTTCCTGGAGCGATTGGAAGCGCCCTGCTACAAGATCGCCTCTTTTGAGAATAGCGACCTTCCGTTAATCCGCAGGGTTGCTAAGACCGGCAAGCCCCTGATTCTATCTACGGGGATGGCCAGCCTTTCTGACATCGAGGAGGCGGTATCCGCCGCTCGCAACGCCGGATGTCGAGAACTCCTGTTGCTCAAATGCACAAGCAGCTATCCCGCCTCGCCGGAGCATAGCCATCTGCTGACCATTCCCCATATGCGGGCGACGTTCGATTGCCCGGTCGGCTTGTCCGATCATACGCTAGGAATTGGCGCCGCAGTGGCAAGCGTGGCGCTTGGCGCGGTGGCCATCGAGAAGCACGTGACCTTACAACGCAGTGACGGAGGGGTTGACGCAGACTTCTCCTTGGAGCCCGGAGAACTGGCCAGTTTGGTGAATGAGACGAGTCGCGCGTGGCAGGCGTTGGGATCAGTCACCTACGGAGTTCTCGATGAAGAGCGGCCTTCCCTGGTGTTCCGGCGCTCATTATATGTTGCGCGGGATATGAAGGCAGGGGAACGGTTCACTCCCGAAACGCTCCGCATTGTGCGGCCAGGAATGGGGCTTCCGCCTAAATTCTACGACGTCCTTATAGGGAGGTCGGTCGCCAAAAATGTGAAGAAGGGGACGGCCGTGACGTGGGAGTTGGTGAGGTAATGCGATGAGCAAGGTGCTGTTCTTTGCGCCGCACTCGGGAATTTGGGTGCATGCCTTTCCCGAAGCACTTGTGGCAGAGACCTTGCTGAAGCATGGTCATGAGCTGGTCTACATCACATGCGGCCAGGTGTTTTCACAGCAGTGCGTGGTCATGGATGCGGCTCGGGTTGGATGGCAGAGCGATGGGCAGCAGCGGGAAGACATCTGCCGGCAATGTGTGGCTTCGAGAGACCTCCTGCGGCGAGAGTTTAAATTGCCCGGATATGATCTTGGGCAAGTACTCGACGCCGATGACCATAACCGGGTTGAGGAGATTCTGGGGCACACCACCCCGGAGAATTTTCCGGATCTGGTTGTTGATCATGTGCCAGTCGGGAATCTGGCCACCTATGAAATGTTGCTCAGGCACAAGAAATTGAGCCTAGCGTTGAACGACTTTGAATGGAGGGAGTATCAGATCAGTCTCCGGTATGTGCTGCTATCACTATTTGGCGCCCGAAAGATACTGGATCGAGAGCGTCCCGATCACATCGTCGCCTACAACTCTCTCTATTCCGTGAACCGGACCGTGTGCATGCTTGGCGAGCGACGCGGCATTCCCCACTATTTTCTGCATGCCGGAGGCAACCTTGCTCATCGCCTGCAATCCCTCATGATTGGTCGGGACTATACCTTTCGGTATGTGAAACGTTTAGTTGAGAAGTGGCCGGAATTTCAACAACGACCGTGCTCCCCTGCAGTGATGCGGCAAATCACTGATCATTTTCTTGTCTTGCTTGGCGGCAGCAGCGCCTTCACCTTTTCGTCGGGCGCCGGCAGGGGCCCCCAGGATTTGTCTCGCTTCTTTGGGGTTGCCGCAGCCCAACGGGTATTAGTTGCGACAATGAGCAGCTACGATGAGCGTTTTGCCGCCGAGGTTGTGGGAGCATTGCCATTGGACGATGCACCGTTGTTCCCTCGCCAGGTGGATTGGATTCGGGCCCTGGTTAAATGGGTATCGACCAGGCCGGATCTCTTTCTGATTATTCGAGTCCATCCGCGGGAGTTTCCCGGGACCATGCGCAGCGGGGGAAAATCGGAACATGCCAGGTTGTTGGAACAAGTGTTTGCGACCCTTCCCTCCAATGTTCGCGTGAATTGGCCGACGGACGACGTGTCGATTTACGATTTAGCCGACATTACCGATGTGTTTTTGAATGCATGGTCGACCGCCGGAAAAGAAATGAGCCTCTTTGGGCTTCCCGTGGTAATCTACTCGCCGGAGTTGGTATTTTACCCATCGGACCTGAATTATGTGGGGACGACCGAAAAAGATTACTTTGCCCAGATTGAGCGCGCCCTCATGGACGGATGGAGCCTTGAACATGTGCGGATGGCCTATCGATGGTTAGCTGTGGAGTATGGGCATGGGGTGATCGATATCCAGGATGGATATCCGAAAAGAGAACATGTGAAGCCTGCTCACCTTTCATTCGGGAAACATATTCTTCACCGGCTTCGGAGGAAATTTGATCCGCATTTTGATCAGCGAGGCGACTGTCGCCGGCGGCCGAAGGTGCTTGCGGGCGGAAATGATATTGATGCGTTGCTGCGAGGAAACCTCGAGACGCCATTAGAGCTTGCCTCTCGAATGCAAGCGAGTGAGGTGACGCTTGAGGTGGAAGACCGCATGTTGCGAGCTGAGGTCGCCCGCATCGCTCAGGCACTGTACGACTCTCAGCGGTCCTCCTTCGGAGGAAACCTGGCACGGCGGCTGCTGGCCTTGGGCGAAGAACGCCGGGATGCCGCGGTCTCTACCGTGTAATGTTGCCCACGCATTCTTCGATCGGACACTATGATGGAATCCGACCTGACGCTTCCTCGTATTCAGTATGATCAGCATCCAGCGTTCAGTGGCCTCAATGTCAAATGTACGCTGGACGACACCCTCGTGTTCCGATTCATCGAGTCGATCGACAATGCCTATCTAGCTTTGCTTCAGGTCGGAAGACCCGATTCTGAAAAGGTGTCGAGTGAATTTGCGGCAAAGGTAGGGCCGGTCATCACAGAATTGGAACAATACGTCCTGAGCGCGGAAATGCGTATCGAACTACGCCGGACCACGAAGCAAGCCATTAGTCAGGCCCGGCAATTTCTGAGCGATCAGCTTGTGTTCGATCGCCGCCGCGCAGAGAACCCTACGGATCCTCGTGCATTGCCGGCGAACCTGACGGGGTTCGTCGATGGTCTTCGGACGAACGGGTACTACCAATGTCCGGTGACTGCTGATCTGGCATCCTCTGTGTGGCGCCACACCTGGTGGGAACGTGCTGTGCTGCGAAAGCGAAAAGAGGCCAGCCCGGCACGCCATTGTGCGATGCCCCTCGATCCATGTTCGCCCGCCGCGGGCTCCATTCAGCGAGCGCTCCACTCGAAAGGCATTGTGTCGGCGGTGTCGCACTACATGGGATGTGAAATGGAATGGCTGTATGCAGCCTTGGATTTTTCGCATCCTTGCCAGAATTGGTATAAGAACTGCTACGTGGATAGTGATTTGCCCACAGCAAAAACGGTGTACATGCATTTCGACGCGGATCCGGATATTGTGAAGGCGATGCTCTATCTTTCCGCCGTTGACGCGGCGTCCGGTCCTTTTCGGTATGTGAGAGGCAGCCATCGATGGCGCCGCTCTCCGTTTCTGTTTGCGCTCCACAAGGGATTTGATATGGAGCAGACAAAGTCGTTCCCAATGGAAGCCGATCGATTGGACTATAAGCTGGGTTATTATCGTCCCCGGTTTTTTCTAAAGGATCATAGGCGAGACCTCCTGACCTTACCGTCT
Source organism: Nitrospira sp. CR1.1 (assembly GCA_014055465.1). Taxonomy (NCBI): domain Bacteria; kingdom Pseudomonadati; phylum Nitrospirota; class Nitrospiria; order Nitrospirales; family Nitrospiraceae; genus Nitrospira; species Nitrospira sp. CR1.1. The sequence goes on along the minus strand of WIAF01000009.1, from coordinate 62,601 downwards.
GCGTTTCGCGGGACCACGCATTTCGGTGATGACATCGTGGATGAGAGCGATCTGTCGCGTCGTTTGCTAGCTGGCGAGGATACGTTTCTGGGACCCCCGGGCACTCTCATTGTGTTTGATGGCTCCGCGGGAATCCACCGCGGGTCACAGGTTGAGAGGGGGGAGCGGTGGGCGGTTCAAATTGCCCTGCGGGCAGTGGCTTCGCGGCGACAACCTCCTGCGTCCCGTAGGAGTATCGTAAAGGCGGCGATACAAGGTCGTATGCGGTATGAGCTTTCCCGCGCGAAGGATGTCATCAGTCAGGGATTTTCAACCCAGCGAGTCAGTTGATTCACCAATGGTCTCTTTCGATCACGCGCTCGAACTTCTTCTCGATGCAGAGGATCTCGTCATTGCGGATGTGGGGGCGGCCTACGGGTTGCCCTGGTATCTTCAGGTGCTGGACGAGTGGGCTACCCTGTGTCTGTTTGAACCGAACGCGGCGCGGGCCGAAGAGTTGCGAAAGGCATACAAGAAATCAAATCGCCGGAAGAAGGCTCATGTATTTGAAACGGCCTTGTCCGCATCGGGTGGCGAGCGAGTCCTGTACGAGACGAATGTTCCAACCGGGAGTTCCCTGCTGAAGCCTGGTAGCGATGCACTCAATGAATTTGGTGATCCATCATATTTTTTCCCCATTCATGCGCATAGGATTCAGACCCGTCGCCTGGATGACGTCTTGAATGAGGCCGGTATTCAACAAGTTGATTTTCTTAAATTAGATGTTCAGGGGGCAGAGATCGAAGTGCTGCATGGTTTGGGGGAACGGCTTCGACAGTCGACCCTGGGCGTCGAGCTGGAAGTGGGGCTTCCCGGTGGCTATCTTGAGCAACCGTCAATGGGGGAGGTAGACGAGTTTCTCCGTTCTCGCGGGTTTACGTTGTTCGACCTGCGTCCCGTTCGGTTACATCGGCCGGTGCACGGTGACCGTACCTATTACCCTCGGCAAGTTTTCGGAGTGCACGAAAGTTCCACGAGTCTGTCCAAACGAATTTGGGAAGTTGATGCCTTGTATTTTCGTGGAGCGGAACATCTCCTAAAAGCTGGCGACAGATCTGGCTTGCGCAAGCTGGTTGTCTTGTATTGTGCGTATGGGTTCTTTGCCGAAGCACACTATCTCCTGACGCGTGTGATGGAGGACCATATTCTTCCGAGCCCTGAAGCCGAGGGCTTACGCAATGCGGTAATGGCCTGGCATCGCCATCGGCACTATTCCATGAAGGAGTCTCCGCGAGGATGGACGATCAGGGAGTTCGTTTCCTCATGGAGGAATCGTCTGTCCCGGCTGTTCTATCGCCCCCGGAGCTCGACCTGGTTGGTCAATGAATAGTGATGATCCCGTCAAGCCCGGAGTGATTGGCCGGGGCAAGGCCTTGGTGGGACTTCTTTCGTATTCGTTTCGCCAGTTCCCCATCCTGTTTCTTGCGACCCTCCTTTCCCTCCTTTCTGTTGGTCTTGAATTGGCGGCCATGATGAGTTTGTTCCCGGTTACCCACTTGGCCTCCGGTGATGACATTGCTGCAGACAGTCGATGGCGATGGCTTATGGATGCCGTCGGCGCCCCATCGACCCTTCGCTCGTTCCTGCTCCTGTTCCTCGGCCTCATGACGACGAGGCTGCTCACTGATACCGCTGCGAGCCTGACGGTGAGTCATGTGTATCGGGATCTGATCGCACATTTTTCATCCCGTGCGTTCAAGGCATTCGTGCAGGGATTAAGCTTCCGCGACGTCCAGAAGAATACCATCGGCTATTACATTAGCCTCGCGGGCGACGAAGCGAACCGGGCTAGTCAGATCGTGATGTCGGTGAGTCGATTGGTGCCAGTCATGGCGCTTGCCGGACTCTATTGGCTGGCGATCACCGTGAAGTCACCATGGACAGGCGGGGGCGTGTCACTCTTTATTGCCATCGCAGGGGTGGCACTGCTGGGATCATTCCGTCGCTCGCATCAACTGGGGACGGAGCAGCAACTGCAATCGCGGATTCTGAACACGCATTTTGTAGAATGTTTGAATTCCCTGCGAACGATTCGGGCCTACAATGCCGAAGGCTTTGTTTCGACACGCTATGCGGACATGATTGGCACGTACGTGTGGACGTGCTTCAAGGTGGATGCCCTCAAGGACCTGGCACGGACAGGGCCTTCATTGGTGTTGGTGTTTGGAGCGGCTGTTGGCGCCGCTCTCCTACTTGGTAATGGCAGCTTTACAGATCGCTATGCGGATTTCGTGGTTCTTGCGATCTTACTCCTGCGTTTCTTCCCGCTTCTTGGCCAGTCCCTCGACATCTTTATGCGAACGGTGTCTGATCTTATGGCAGGGGAGGAGGTCACCCGTGCGATGTCCCTCGTGGCGGCGCTTGAATCGACTCCCGCGGAGGTCGGCATCCAGCTGGATAAAGGGATTTCTTCCATTGAGTTTGAATCGGTCGGTTTTCGGTATCATCGTGCGAAGCCCGTCATTGATCACTTAAACGCCCGGTTTGAGAGGGGGCAGAGTTATGCCCTGATCGGACCGTCGGGAGCCGGAAAATCAACCCTGATCGATCTTTTGCTGAAGTTGTACGCCCCCACCGAAGGCCGGATTCTTGTGAATGGAGGTGATCTTGCGGGAATCAGCTCCTTTTCAGTGCGGCAGCATGTGGGGGTTGTCGAGCAGCAAGTTCCCTTGTTTCATGACTCAATTCTTCACAACCTGACTCTGGGCGTCTCCATCGATCGCGAGGTTGTGCGGCATGCCTGCGAGATTGCGTGCCTCAACGACGTGATCGCCCGGTTGCCTCAGGGGGAGGAGACCGTGCTGCACTATCAAGGAAGCAACCTGTCCGGCGGGCAACGCCAGCGTTTGGGTATTGCCCGTGCCGTGTTGCGGAGGCCGGAAGTTCTTGTGCTGGATGAAAGCACCGCCGCATTGGATCATGATATTCGTGAACGTGTGGTGACGAACTTGATTGAAGAATTTCGTGACAGGATTCTTCTGTTTGTTACGCACGATCGCGGGATCGCTTCCCGTGTGTCCCAGGTCTTGGACCTCGCGCGGCTCACTCAAGCGCCGATTTGCTCCGGGCGGCAACCCGGCGGAGTTACAACCAGCCCTTCAACTAAGGTGAACTCAGCGGCAGAATAGCGCTATGCGGTGCTCAGAGCGTATGGTTTGACGGAGGTGTTCCGTCATCGCGCGGAACCGCATGGCATCGGCGAGACAGCTCTGTGGCGACAATGGGCGGTCTCCAGCAACACGCAAGATCGTGCGAAGAACGGTGTTCCATCCCTGCTCGCGGCGCCATCGTATCCAAGTGAGATGACGATTTCTTGGAAAGGTGATTTTCTCAGTTTCAGGGATGATCCCTACGGGCATTGGAATAACCACACCTTCCAGAATGTATGTGCGACAGTAGGTATATGAAAAAGGTTCAAGCGGTCAGCAAGTCTTGGGAAGCACTGTCGCAACAAATAGAGGGTTTCACGAGGGATCTTCTCTGCTCGCCGAGTACTCGGCCACCTGTAGACAATCGGTTTCCCAGGATTTCAGTCATCATTCCTTCCTATAACCAGGGGCAATTTTTGGAAATGACCCTGCGGTCGATTTTGAACCAGGAGTATCCCAATACTGAAATTATCGTTATGGATGGGGGATCCACAGACGGTACTCTCGATGTGCTGAAAAGATATGACCGCTATGTGTCCTATTGGGTCAGCGAGCCAGATAACGGCCAGGCTGCAGCCATAAACAGGGGAATGGCGATGGCGACGGGCCAGTTGATTGGGTGGCAGAATTCAGATGATCTTTATCTCCCTGGATTCTTTCATGCGGTAACAGAGGCGTTGCGCAGAAATCCGGATGGCGACCTGTTTTTTGGCAATGTGTATTTAATTGATGATCAGAGCAGAGTGTATCAGGAGTCTCGCTTTGTGCCGTTTGCCTTGCGTGAACTGACTTGTCTCGGCTGGAATCTCTCGAGCCAGGCCGTTTTCATTCAGAGAGGCCTTCTGGCCAGGGTCGGACCTCTGCGCGAAGACATCTCGGTAGGGTTCGATTGGGACTGGTTCATCAGAGTTGGCCAAGTGGTTTCTCGACCCGTTCTGCTTGGCCGATCCGGCGGGTGCTATAGAGTCCATCCGGCTTCCAAGTTGTCGACGGAGTCAGCGGCAAAAAGGGCACAGATTGAACAGGATATTCGGCGTGCGCATGGCATTCCGTCTCCTGAGCAGAAGGGCAAAGTCTCCTGGCAGAGGACCTGGTTTGTGCTGAGGAGGAAGTGCTATAGGGTGCTCCTTTACGGCAGGTTGCCGTGTTCTGCCTGGTTCAGGCCCCTGGCTGTGTGGGGATTAAAACGCGTGGGCATTGTTTGCGAGGGATTTGCCTAACCCGCCTTGGCCCCTCAACGTCCTGTACGAGGACGCCACGGGTTCTCCCGGCTCCGCGCGCCGGTCTCCCAACGTGCCCGGGCGACTTCACGACGAACCGTCATGAATCATGCGGGCTAAGCGCTTCGAGGCGGTGGTTTGTCTAGAGGTTGCGGAAAACCTCATTTTTTGCACGCTACGCCGCGATCAGCTCATGTGGCGTGTTGGTATCAGGATAGTAGGCAGGATGCGCAGAAAGGCCATCCAGCAAGGCCGCAGCGAGTGAAGCGGCGAATCGTACTCTTGTCGTACGTTGAGCCGCTGAACGAGGCGAGAACGCCGCTGGTGGACTTTTTCAGCATCCTGCTAGAGGTTGCGGGACGATGATGTTGAAGTTCTTCACGGATCGGGCGTATCTCCCGGCAGGGTTGCCGCATGTCACCCTGCTCTATCCGTTTTGGGGTACAAATCCCGAGCCTCAGGGTGATCCGAATACCGGCCGTTTTGATCAACTTGCCGAACGTGGTCGTCAGTTTCTCTCTCTCACTTCTTTGAAGGATGCCGATGTTGCAATACTCCCGTTTGGCTGGGAGCACGGTGCCTTCAGTAAAGAGGGGATTGTTTTGGCAGAACAATTGAGTCAGGAAGCACAGGCCGCAGGGAAGCCCATGGCACTATTTTTTTCGAGTGATTCCATGAAAACGCTGCCGAATTCCCGCTGGCTGGCCTTTCGCACCTCGGTGTTTCGATCACGGAAGTCTCCGAATGAATTTGCCTTGCCGGCGTGGAGTGAGGATTTTGTCGATCGATATCTCCAAGGTGAGAGCCCGGTTCGTCCCAAGCGAGGGAAGCCTGTCGTCGGTTTTTGCGGCTTCGCGCCATCCCGACCCATGATGCTGAAACGAGTTGCGCTGGGGGTGAGGGATTATTGGAAGGCTCAATCGACCGGCGCAGATACCAGGGGCCGGTACCTCCGGGCAGCGGCCGTGCAGGTACTGGAAGAAAGCTCTCGTGTAGAAACAAATTTTGTGCTAAGGGATCGATTTCTTGGAGGGGCGCTGTCGCCGACCGGAGAACCGGATTGGCATGTATTGGCGCAGGCTCGTAAAGAGTACGTGGAGAATATCTGTGGCAGTGACTACGTGCTCTGTGTCAGAGGCGCCGGAAACTTTTCCTACAGATTGTACGAAACACTCTCCTGCGGACGAATTCCTGTGTTTGTCGATACCGACTGTTTGTTACCATACCACTCGTCGATTGCCTGGAAGCAGCACTGTGTGTGGGTTGATCAAAGCGAGCTTGAGCGATTGCCTGAAAAGATTACACAATTTCATGATGCTTTGACAGACCAGCAATTTAGAGACCTGCAGAGAAGCTGTCGGGAGTTTTGGCGGACGTTTCTTTCTCCCGAGGGGTATTTTCGAAATTTCTACCGGCACTTTCATAGCCGGGAAGGAGAGGCGGCCAGCCCTAACTGATGCAAGCGGCATGCAGGTTCCAAGGATTAAGATTTATCCTGAACACACAGGTGCGAGGAATGGATGAGTGGATAGGCTTGCCTCAGGAGCTCTTCTCATGGGCTGTCAACGGTGGCACTGTCCCGCCTTGTAGTCAGCATGAAGCGCCGATAAATCAGGAAGGCCCGAAAAGATGTTGTTGCTTGGGGAGGACGACGTGACGAACATAGTCCCGGTAGTGCTGTTCGCCTATGCTCGTCCGAGGCATTTGCTGCAGACCCTGGCTTGCTTGGAGCGAGAGAAGATCCCGCTCCTGTATGTATTCAGCGACGGTCCGAGGAATGCAGAGGCGGCGTCCCGTGTGGAGGCTGTGCGTGAGATTCTTCACGGCATTTCCTGGTGTAAAACAGTGGTATGCGAAAGAGAGCGGAATTGGGGGCTCGGCCGATCCATTCTTGATGGTGTGCAGCAGGTGCTCAAAACCCATGAACGCGTCATCGTTTTTGAGGATGATCTTGTGTGTGTGCCGGGGACGTATCAGTACTTGTGCGCGGCCTTAGATGCATACGCGCAGAGCCCGGAGGTTTTTAGTGTGACGGGGTGGACTCACCCGAGAGTCACTCCGGAGGATGTCGGTGATCAGCCGTATTTCGATGGAAGATCCGAGTGTTGGGTATGGGGTACTTGGGCCCGGGCCTGGCAGGGTATGGATGTCGATGCGCTAGGGTTCATGCGCGAGTGTCAACGGATAGGGAAGGATATTTATCGGTACGGAGCGGATTTGCCCGCGATGGCCGATGAAGAACAACGCAAAAATATTTGGGCGGTGCGATGGCTCTATCGGCACATTGTCGCAGGCGGATTGTGTTTTCGCCCGCCTCGCACCCTCGTAGAACATATCGGGTTTGATGCTGATGCGACGCATGCGAGCGACGGTAGTTATTGGTCGAATCCATCGTTGGAACCTTGCCCGGCCATCCCTTCCAAGTGGCCGACACCCATGGAGCATCCTGCTTGCTCCTCTCTGTGGCGTAGTGCCTGTGGCGAAGAGCCGTCGTGGCCGTCACGGTGGCGTAACGCTGTACGGAAAAGATTGCCTGAGCCGGTTTTGAATGTGCTCCGAACGGTCAAGCGCAGTGTGCGGATGCTCGCTGACACGAACGTTCTAAGGATGATACTGCCACCTGTGCTTGTTGCGGCCCTGCGGCCGCTCGTGCGATCGCGTGGTCGAGAAGCCAGTGAATGGGAGTATATTCCGGAGGGTTTCGGCCGGATGGAGACAGATCCGGCCATCAAGGGCTGGAATGTGCCTGCGGTTCGTGCTTCTCAACGGTCCAGATGGACGGCCTTTTCCCGCAAACTCGCTCTTGACGGACCGCTGGGATTTTCTTTCGATTCGGATCCCGATACGTATAAGAATCTTGCCTGTCACAATATTGTCATGAGCTATGCGTATGTGCTCGGCCTGTGCGCGCTGGAGTCATCGAAGATCTCGATGCTTGATTGGGGAGGCGGCCTCGGGCACTACGGCCTACTCAACAGGGCGTTGTATCCGCAGTTGATCATTGATTATTACTGTAAAGATGTGGAGTTGCTGGTGGCAGAAGGACGAGCTCTCAATCCTGGCGTAGAGTTCTGCACTGACGAAGCGTGTCTGACTAGAACGTACGACCTTGTGAATGCAAGTACCTCCCTGCAATATGCGAGAGACTGGGTTGCTACCCTTCAAGGGCTCGCGCGTGCTACAGGTCGGTATTTGTTGGTTACGCAACTGCCGGTGGTCAGCAATGCCAAATCGTTCGTCTTTGTTCAGCGGCCCTATCAATATGGATACAACACGGAGTATTTGGCCTGGTGCCTGAACCGCCAGGAATTTCTGGATGCGGCAAGGGTCGCCGGTCTGCAGCTGGTCCGTGAATTTATCGTGGGCTTTCAGCCTGTCATTAAGAATGCGCCAGAGCAAAATGAGTATCAAGGATTCCTCTTCAGGCCCGTGCTGGCCGCCGGGAATGAGAAAGCCCCACGGTCATGAACATCCCTGTGAATCGCTTGCTTCACGAGTTACAAATTCACCCCATATTGGCGGACATTGGGGCCTCGGTCGGGTTCCCGGAGATGTGGGGACCCATTGCCACACAGTCAATCTATCTCGGGTTTGACCCCGACCTACGCGAGCCCAGGGAAGAAACACAAGGAGTGTTTTGGAAATCTGTGGTTGTCGATGAGGCTGTCACGGCAGATCCCGCAGTCACCGAGGCCGTGTTTTATTTTACAAAGTCGCCTACCTGTTCCAGTACCCTTCGCCCGGATGCACAATCGCTGTCAAACTATGTGTTTTCCGATCTCTTTACAGTCGAAAAAGAGGCGCAGGTTCGGGCGACCACGCTCAACGCAGTGCTCGAACGATTTCAATTGTCCGGTATCGATTGGTTGAAGGTTGACTCGCAGGGGACGGATTACCGTCTTTTTGAAAGTCTGCGCCCTGATGTTCGTTCTCGAGTGCTCGCGCTGGATATTGAGCCCGGTTTGATGGACGCGTACCTTGGCGAAGATCTGTTTGTCGAAGCCCATCAGAAACTTGTGCGGAGCGGGTTTTGGTTGTCGAATCTTGATGTCCAGGGAACGGCTCGTATGAGCGAAACGACAGTGTCTCATTTGCTCACGAATCATCAGCGATTATCCAAGGAGGGGCTCATGCAGGCGATCCGGACGAGTCCGGGTTGGGTCAATGCTCGATACCTTCGAACACTATCGTCGTTAGCCTCGGCTCGATGCGACTCCCGGCAATACGTTCTCCTCTGGGTCTTTTCGCTCATTGACAATCAAATCGGGTATGCGGCGGATATTGTCCTGGAGTACGAGAAGAAATTTGGCCATGACAACGCCAGTCGTCTGATGAATGCCGAGACGATCGGGGCGCTCCAGCGTTTGGCAAGGCGGCGGCACAGCATGCGTCAATTGGTAAAACGGTTGGTTCCTGCGCCGGTCAAGACCTGGATCAAAAGGACATTTCCGGCGCTCAGGAGAGCGGGGTCGTGACGAGTCAGGCATTCTGCGATAGTCGCATTCTGATCACGGGTGGCCTGGGATTTATCGGCTCGACACTCGCGATGAAACTAGTGGACCTTGGGGCCGATGTCACGGTCGTTGATAGCCTGATTCCCGAGTATGGCGGCAACTTGTCGAATACAAGCGGGTACGAGTCGCGGTTGCACATTAATATTTCCGATGTGCGTGACGAGCATAGCATGCGGTATCTGGTGCAGGGAAAGGACTATCTGTTTAATCTGGCGGGTCAGACGAGTCATATGGACTCTATGCAAGATCCCTCGACGGACCTGGAAATTAATTGCCGTGCCCAGCTGTCCATTCTGGAGGCCTGCAGAAGATACAACCCGCGTGTGAAGATCGTCTTCGCCAGCACTCGGCAGATCTATGGGAAGCCTGATTCGCTCCCCGTGGCCGAAGATCATTTATTGAGGCCTGTGGACGTCAACGGGATCAATAAGATGGCCGGAGAGTGGTATCACATTTTATACAACAACGTGTACGATCTCCGCGCGTGCGCGTTGCGTCTGACCAATACCTACGGACCCAGGATGCGGATAAAAGACGCCCGCCAGACCTTTCTCGGCATCTGGGTTCGACAGGTGATTCAAGGCAATGCCTTCGATGTGTGGGATGGCCACCAGGTAAGAGACTTTACGTATGTCGATGACGCGGTGGAGGCATTTCTGTTGGCGGCTGCGAGCGATGCGGCTAATGGGCAAGTGTTCAATCTTGGGGGGGAGGCCGTCATCAGTTTAAAGAGTTTGGCCGAGTTGCTTGTGAAGGTCAGTGGTTCCGGCGCCTATGCACTGAAGACCTTTCCCAGCGATCGGAAGAAGATCGATATCGGCGACTATTATTCAAACTTCGACAGGATCCGTTCCATGCTGGGATGGGAGCCTAGAGTGCCATTGTCCGATGGGCTGGCTCGTACCGTGGCCTTCTATCGCCAGCATCTCGCACAGTACCTATGAGAGAGCTTCCCGGGCAGAAATCCCCAGGCTGGCAGACGCCAATGGCTGAGTCGGACGATCGATGTCACACGCCATTCGGTAGAAGGACAGGGGCCTTCACGTACCGAAATCGCGGTTAAGGAATGTCATGCGGGGGACATACGAACTTCCACGCTACATTTACGAATGTCTCAAGTTATCGATCAAACATCGGCCATATTGTAGCCGTGAAGCGCTCTCCCGGTGGTATTCCGATTGGGCGCACAGCCTGCAGTCTGGCGGAAATAGATTCGGTGATCGTCGCCCGTGGATCAACTTCGATGCGGTGGCCTTATTAGAAAAGTCGGTATCCCATACCTCTCGCGTCTTCGAGTATGGGTGCGGGGGGGCAACGCTATTTTTTGCCGACCGTGTTCGTGAACTTGTGTCCGTCGAGCATGACCTCGAATGGTTTAAATGTGTGCAAGCAGAAATGGGTGGGCGCAGTCAGGCGCGCTGGATCCCGCACCTTGTTTCTCCGTCTCCCTCTGCTGTCTCTGCCCTGCATCTCGCAAGTGATCCGGATGCGTATGTTTCAGCCGAAGTCCGATTTTCCGGTTGCGCCTTCCGCGATTATGCGGCAACGATTGATACGTATCAGGATCACTCCTTCGACCTTGTCTTGATTGACGGCCGTGCGCGACCCTCCTGCTTTAAACATGCCCTCCATAAATTGAAGTTTGGAGGCACGATCGTCCTGAATAATGCCGAGCGGCCACAGTATGCATCTATTGACATGGCGGCTCGTGCTCTCGGGTTCGAAATTCAGGAATTTTGGGGGCCAGCTCCCTACCAGCGGCACTTTTCACGGGTGCTTCTCATGCGTAAGGTGCAGCGCTACTTTGCCTTGAACGACCTCGACAAGAAACTTGAGCAGTATCTCAACTTTGACGGTGGCGTCTTTGTCGAGGCAGGGGCGAACGACGGCGTAAAGCAAAGTAATACGTTGCACTTTGAGGCTTGCCGCGGGTGGCACGGGTTGCTGGTCGAGCCTCTTCCAGAACTTGCGCGTAAATGCCGGCTTCATAGGCCACGGTCCATAGTAGAAGCGGTTGCTTTGGTTGCTCCAATGGAGGCAGGCAAGTCAGTTACGTTGAGGTACGCGGATCTCATGTCGGTTATCAAGGGAGGAATGAAGACCGCGGAAGAAGAGGAACAGCACGTGAAAGCGGGGATACAGGTGCAGGCGCTCTCTAATACCTTTGAAATGGAGGTGCCAAGTGCGACTCTAAGCGGATTGCTCGACAAGCATGGGATTAGTCAGGTTCACCTCTTGTCACTGGATCTGGAAGGGTACGAACGCAAGGCATTGGAGGGGTTGGATCTTTCTCGTCACCGGCCTCAATTTATCCTCGTCGAGGCGCGATACCGCAAAGAGATCGAGCAGTATCTGGCGCCGTATTATGAGTTGAAAGAGGAACTCTCCCATCACGATTTGCTTTTTCAGTGCCGCGAACACGTGCATTCCGGCACTCAATGACAGCCAGGCGGGTGGTAGGCGTTATCTATTGCGTCCGGTGACCGTTGAATCGTTTGACAGCGGCAGTTGGGGCCAGGGCACTCACTATCACGGCCCTGTTCCGTAACAGGTGATGTGGAGCAGACGTGCATCTGCGCCCACCGAGGGGGCTTGCGCCGATTGCGGACGCGATGACAAGATGCAACGCTGCGCACTCAAGCCTTGCCTCTATCATGCATGATTGTGCTTGAAGCGGCCGGTTTGCGTCGACGTTTTCCGGGAAATTGCCCGCTCGGGTTCAATGAACTGAGGGAGCAAGGATGCGTGGCCCCTGACACCGCAGGTGCTGCCGGACGATCGCAAAAAGATCGATGTCGGCGATTGCTAGTCACTGTTCGATAAGATTTGCTCCGCGCTGGGATGGGTGCCCGGTGCGCTATTATTCGATGGGCTGGCTCGTACTGGGACCTACTATCGCCAGCATTTAAGGCAGTATTTATGAAGGTATTTCTGTGACGGAACACTCTTCTATTGCAGCCGCGAATCCGCTAGCCGATTATGAGGCGCACCGGCAGGAAATCGATGAAGCCGTGCAGCGGGTTCTTTCGGGCGGGCGATACATTTTGGGCCCGGAAGTCGCCGCATTCGAGCAAGAATTTGCATCTTTTTTGGGTGTGTCCGACGCGGTGGGGGTTGGCAGCGGAACCGATGCCTTGCATGTCGCGCTTCGCGTCTGCGGAGTAGGCCCCGGAGACGGAGTTATCACGGTCTCTCATACTGCAGTGGCCACTGTCGCAGCGATCGAACTGGCCGGGGCGGTGCCCGTGTTAATTGACGTGGATCCACACACCCAGACGATGGACCCGCATCACCTGGAACATGCGTTGAGGAGGAAAGCTGAACGGCGAATTAAGGCGGTAATTCCTGTGCATCTGTACGGCCATCCGGCTGATATGCCGGCCATACTCCAAATCGCGAAGAAACAGGATCTCAAGGTAATTGAGGACTGCGCTCAGTCCCATGGAGCAACCATTCACGGGCGCCAGACCGGGACGTGGGGGGATGCGGCCGCATTCAGCTTTTATCCCACGAAGAATCTGGGGGCCATTGGTGATGGCGGGGCGATTGTGTCGAATGATCGGTCTCTCTGTGTGGCCGCCAGATTAGTTCGTGAGTATGGATGGCGAGAGCGATATGTGAGTGATCTGCCCGGACTCAACTCGCGCCTTGATGAAGTCCAAGCGGCTATTTTGCGCGTAAAGCTGCGATACCTCAGTCAGGACAATGCTCGGCGGCAGCAGGTGGCCAGGCAGTATGACACGGCCTTGGCGACGTCGGGCTTGGTCCTGCCCGCTCGTCGAGCGGGATACGATCATGTCTTTCATCAGTATGTGGTCAGGAGCACTCGCCGGGATGATCTGAAGAACCACTTGGGCAGCCATTCAATCGGAACTGCCATTCACTACCCGGTCCCTATCCATCGTCAGCCGGCCTATCGAGATCGTGTGTGCATTGACGGTCCTTGCCTGGAACACACTGAGCGGCTGTCTCAGGAGGTTCTTAGTCTTCCCATGCACCCCCATGTCACGGGCGAGCAGCTTCGTCGCATTACGGATTCAATCGCCGCCTGGAGAACGCGGCCTTAGAGAACGTGTAATGCGCTATTTTTGCACATATTTTGATCAGCACTACCTGACGAGAGGCCTTGCGCTGCATCGTTCCCTCACTCAGCATTGCGGCTCCTTCCGGTTGTGGGTGCTGTGTTTGGATCAGGCGTGTTTTGACGTGCTTCGCCGGATGGATTTGCCGGGGGTTATTCCGCTCTCGCTCGACGAATTGGAGCGCGGGGATGATGAACTCCTCATGGCGAAACAAAATCGATCCCGCATTGAGTATTACTTTACATGCACGCCCGTCTTGCCCCGATTTATTTTGGAGCGCGAGACTGAAGTTGATCTGTTGACCTATCTCGATTCCGATTTATTCTTCTTCTCCGATGTTTCACCGCTGTATAAGGAAATCGGGAACAATTCGGTGGCCATCATCGCTCATCGATTCCCGTCCTTCTTAAAGGAATTGGAAGAGGCCGGGATATACAATGTGGGATGGCTGAGTTTTCGAAACGATGAGCGGGGGCGTGCATGCTTGTCGTGGTGGAGAAATCGATGCATTGAATGGTGTTATGATCGACGCGAAGATGGCAAGTATGGCGACCAAAAATATCTGGACGATTGGCCAGCACGGTTTCCGGGCACGATTGTGTTGCAACATAAGGGCGCCAATGTCGCACCATGGAATTTGGCAACCTATCCGCTGGAAGGGAAAGACGGCAGAGTCGTGGTCGCGGGCGATCCTCTCGTCTTCTATCATTTCCATGGTCTCAAGCAATTAAATCAATGGGTGTACGATCCGAGTATTCACTGGTATAAGCAGCAACTATCCCCTCTGGTTCGTCGATTCGTCTACGTGCCATATATTGGAGCGCTTCTTGACGCCGCACACATGACAGCCCCATTTCTGGGAGCATCCTCCGTTGCGAGAGGCCTCAGGGACCAGGTGCAGGTTGAGCCCCTTTTTATTCGAATGGCTAAGAAAGTGAGGCTCGTTATCCAGCGTGTTCGGCTTCTGGTCAAGCGCCAGTACCTGTTCGTCCTTGACAGGCAAGTGCTCTAACGTGATGGCTTTCCGTGAGCAGGAGCCTGCCTGCGCGACACGCGCTTCTGATCCACAGATTTTTCCCACCGTCACCGTCGTCACTCCCTCCTACAATCAGGGCCGCTTCATACGTGAAACCATCGAAAGCGTGCTCTCTCAGGACTATCCGGCAGTCGAATACATGGTGATAGATGGTGATTCTACGGATGAGACGGTATCGATATTGAAAAGTTACGGGAGCAGGATTTCCTGGGTTTCTGAACCAGATAGGGGACAATCGGAGGCGATCAATAAGGGGTGGAAAAGAGCCACTGGAGAGATTGTGGCGTGGCTGAATTCCGATGATATCTACCTCCCGGGCGCGATTTCGACGGCGGTCAGCTATTTGCAGAATCATCCAGATGTCGCGCTCATCTATGGCGATGGTTTTCACATCTCTCAGGATGGAACATCGCTCGGGCGGTTTCCTTCCGAACCCTTCTCGGCGGATCGCCTCAAGGAAACCTGTTTTATCGCCCAACCAGCGACGTTTGTGCGACGATCGGTGATAGAGCAGGTCGGGTTTATCCGCGATTCCCTCCGCTACTGTATGGATTATGATCTGTGGATTAGGATCTCGAAGCGATATCGGCTTCAGTATGTGCCGGTCCCGCTGGCCAGTATTCGACTGCACAACGACTGCAAAACCGTGAAAGACCGTGTCGCCACCTACGCAGAAACTGTCAGGATGTTGAGGTCCAATTATGGATATGCCGCGCCGCGATGGTCGTGCGGCTATGCCTATCGTCTGCTGGATGCGCGATTGGATCGGTCGCGCGTTTGGGGTAGAGTACTGTTTACGGCCAGTTTGCCGGGGCTCTGTGCTTGGAATTTGGTACGGTTCAGTAGAAAGGCACCAGTCAGAGAATTCTGGCGATGGGCAATCGGCTTGAGAGGGCGGTACGGAAAACTTCTGAACGAAGAGGGCAGCTGAGGCTATGGCTGGAGTGTATCGATGATGCTACTGGTCGGTTGTCATGCGCCCGCGTGATATAACGATTCTGGTCCTCAACGATTTTGCGTATGTGAACGGCGGGTCCGCCCAAGTGGCCTTGGCCAGTGCCAAGGCACTGGCCTCAAGAGGCTACAAGGTTATCTTGTTTGCTGCCGTCGGGCCGATCTCAATAGACCTTCAGCAGCCGAATCTTTCTACCATCTGCCTCGGACAACATGAAATCGTGGAGGATCCCAATCGCCTTCGTGCATTTGTTCAGGGGATGTGGAATTTCAGGGCCTCACGGGAAATGGCCCTTCTCCTGAAGCAACTCAGTCCGGCGACGACCATCGTCCATGTTCATGGATGGACGAAAGCACTGTCTGCGAGCGTGGTGCGCCAGGCTGCGGTGCGTGGTTTCAGAGTCGTATGCACGCTGCATGATTACTTTTCAGCCTGCCCGAACGGGGCCTTCTTTCACTACCCGAAAGGGGAGGCCTGTCATCTTCGCCCGCTCTCTCTCTCTTGTATTGCGAGCGCCTGTGATAAGCGAAATTTTGGGCACAAAATCTGGCGGGTGGTGCGGCAAATCGTACAGCAGCGAATGGGGCGTTTGCCAGGCTGTGTCCAACAGTTTATTGTTCCCTCACGGTTGTGCCAAGGTGTGCTGCGCGAGACCCTGCCTCCCCGTTCGACCACGCATGTGGTCCGGAATCCGATCGATATGCCAAAATGTGATCCGGTCACTGTCGAGGACCATTCAGCGTATATCTTCGTGGGCAGATTGGCACGCGAAAAGGGATGTCTGCTGCTCGCCCTCGCAGGGCAGAAGACAGGTTATCCGGTGACCTTTGTGGGTGAGGGCGAGTGCCGCAAATCTATTGAACAAGAACTCCCGTCCGCGGAGATTACTGGATGGTGTGACCGGCCTGAACTCATGCAGGCCCTGTCCAAAGCGCGGGTGTTGGTGGCTCCGTCACTCTGTTATGAAACGCAAGGGCTTGCCGTTGTAGAGGCCGCGGCATTGGGCATTCCCGCGATTGTTCCGGATACGTCGGCTGCCAGGGAAAGTGTTGCTGACGGCGTGACTGGACTGTGGTTCAAGGGAGGCGATCTCGAAGATCTTGCCGCAAAAATGCGGGTCATGCGCGACGATCAGACTGTGCGCCGAATGGGACGTGCAGCCTATCATCGATACTGGTCTTCCCCTGATCATCTTGAGTCACACATCGACAGGCTCGAAGAGATGTATGAGAAGGCGTTGGCCGGATAAAAGAACGGTTGTGACACAGCGGGAAGCTGTGCTCGTCAGAATGTCGGTAAGACTCTCGATGGCTACGGACTAAATGCAATCAGGTAGTCTGCGAGTTGCCATCGTTCATGACTGGTTGACCGGCATGCGAGGGGGAGAGCGTTGTCTCGAGGCCTTTTGTGAATTGTTTCCGAATGCTGACCTGTACACCCTGCTCCACATCAAAGGCACGGTCTCTCCGACGATTGAACGCCGCCATATCCGGACGAGTTGTATTCAGTCTCTTCCCTTTGCTGATCGGTTCTATCGTTATTACCTGCCGCTGTTTCCTGCGGCGATCGAGCGATTTCGTCTGCCGGCCTACGACCTGGTCTTAAGCTCGAGCCATTGCGTCGCCAAGGGCATTCGTCCACCGGCAGGCGCAAAACACCTCTGCTACATCCATGCGCCGATGCGGTATGTGTGGGATCAGTTCGAAAACTACGCCGGCAGCGGAAGGTCGGGAGTTCTGGCGAGACTGGGCATGACGCTGTTCAGGGAGCGTTTACAGGCGTGGGACGTGACCTCCGCCGCGCGAGTGGATCAATTCGTCGCGAATTCGCACAACATCGCCCGGAAGGTGGAGAGGTATTACCACCGGCCGGCGGCAGTGCTGCATCCGCCGGTCGATTGGCAGACCTTTCAAGCCTCGGAGCAATCAGAGGACTTTTATTTCATGGTCACGGCCTTTGCCCCGTATAAGCGGGTTGATCTGGCCATTCAGGCATGTAATGTTATGAAACGGCGACTAAAGATCATCGGCAAGGGGCAGGAAGAGGCACGGTTGCGCAAGCTTGCCGGACCGACGGTGGAGTTTCTCGGCTGGCAACCGGACAGCGTCGTACGGGATCATTATGCACGCTGTCGCGCACTGCTCTTTCCCGGGGAGGAGGATTTTGGTATCGTCCCGCTGGAAGCAATGGCCTGCGGTAAGCCCGTGGTGGCTTTTGGGCGTGGGGGCGCGCTGGAGACCGTGGTGCCGTTGCAGGGGGCCGGTTCTGTGGCCGTCGCGGGACCGTCCGGCACAGGAGTGTTTTTCTTCACGCAATCGGTCGAGGCTCTCGTCGAGGCCATGGAGACGTGCGAGCGTCGCCGGGCGGAATTTGACCCGCAGGCCATTCGTGCCCACGTGGCCGCATTCGACCGCCGGATCTTCAAGGAGCGTATGAACGCCTTCGCCATGGAGGCGTTGACGGGGACGGCTTCATAGAGGGCGCATGCTCAAACGCCACTCCCAGTTTCTCAAGAGCCTCCTATTCTGTATCGACCTGGGGCTGATCTGCGCCTGTTGGGTCGGGGCCTACTACCTGCGTTTTTCAGAGATCGTTGAGCCTGCCACTAAAGGAATTCCTCCGCTCCGGATCTATCTGTTGTTGTTGGTCCCGATCATCGCCGTCTGGGGCGTGTCGTTCCAGGCCTTCGATCTCTACCGCCCGCGGCGGATGGGCACGCGATTGTCTGAGTTTTTCGACGTAGCGAAAGCCAATTCGTTGTCCGTGTTGATCCTCGTGGCTCTCACGTTCTTCTTCCGGCAATACGAATATTCCCGGTTGGTGTTGCTGTATTTCTGGCTGTTGAACCTCATCACCTTGGGGTTTTCACGGGTGCTGTTCCGGGAGGCGCTCCGTTTTCTGCGTCGTCATGGATACAACCAGCGCCATGCGTTAGTTATCGGCACCAGTCGATTGGGACGCCGGGTGGTGGACGCACTTGCTCAGCACCCGGAACTGGGCGTGAGGGTGCATGGGTTTTTGAGCGCCGATTCCCGGAAAGTGGGCGAGCGGATCAACGGGGTGCCGGTGCTCGGACGGTATGATGATCTCCAGGAACGTGTTCAGTCCGGGATCGATATCGTGTTCGTCTGCCTTCCTCCGGAAGATGAGCAGTGGGCGGAGAAGATGTTCGGGTTCCTGGCCACCACCATGGTCGAGGTGAAGGCGTTGCCGGCGATGTGTGAATTCGTGAGTCTGCGGGCGGAAGCGGAAATGTTCGAAGGCCTTCCGTTGATTACGTTGCAAGGGTCGCCTCTCCACGGCTGGAATCTGGTCATCAAGCGGGTGTTGGATATTGTCGGGGCGTTTGCGGCCCTGGTAGCGTTTTCGCCGGTCTTATGCCTGGTCGCCGCGTTGGTGAAACTGACGTCTCCCGGCCCGATCTTTTTCCGTCAGCTCCGGATGGGGCTGGATGGGCAGGCGTTTGAGATGTTGAAGTTTCGCTCGATGAAAATGGACGCGGAATCCGAGACGGGGCCGGTCTGGACGCAACCCAACGACGATCGGCGGACGCCCATCGGAGCGTTCTTGCGGCGGACCAGTTTGGATGAGCTCCCTCAATTTTGGAATGTCTTGCGAGGGGAAATGAGCATTGTTGGTCCGCGGCCCGAGCGGCCCGAATTCATCGCGCGATTCCGCGAAACCCTGCCTCAATACATGCTGCGTCATAAGATGAAGGCTGGAATCACCGGATGGGCCCAAATCAACGGCTGGCGGGGAAACACGTCACTGGAAAAGCGGATCGAGCATGATCTGTATTACATCGAGCATTGGTCGATCTGGTTTGACATCAAAATCATGTTGCTCACGGTTTGGCGGGGATTTGTTCACCGGCATGCCTATTGAGAGTTCTGTCCTTCGTTCAAGCTCCCATCGGCCCGAACGATCCCTTCGCATTGGGCTGAGTTTTCTTGAGTTTCATGTGATGGCTTGTTAACATCGCCCCCGAAAGCCTTCGCATGCCTAGCACGACACGTCGAACCAGCACTCTATCGAAGCCATCTGTTTCCCTCCTGAGGATTCTCCGCGGCATTCGTTTATTCGCCACGGATGTCGATGGCGTGCTGACGGACGCCGGCATGTACTATTCCGAATCCGGAGACGAATGGAAAAAGTTCAATACGCGTGACGGGATGGGGATCAAGCTGTTGCAAAAGGCGGGAATCGTGACGGCGATCATCACCCAGGAATCGACGAAAATCGTCATGCGTAGGGCGCAGAAACTCACAATCCCCGAGGTCCACCAAGGGGCCTATGATAAGCTCGCAGTGTTGAAAGATCTGATCGCGCGGCATGGCCTCACAATGAAGCAAGTGGCCTACATCGGTGATGATGTGAATGACCTCCAGGCGTTGGGCGCGGTCGGATTCTCTGCGTCTCCGGCCGATGGCATGCCTCCCGTGTTGAAGGTCGTACGGTATGTGTGCAAGAAAAACGGCGGGGAGGGCGCCGTGAGGGAATTGGCGGATCTCATCCTGGCAGCGCAACAACCCCGGTGAAGCGATGGCCATCCCTGTCCTGTTGAACGGAAGCGGAGCCCTGGAGATATGGTAGACCACCTCTATCCGGTTATTTTGGCGGGCGGCAGCGGGACCCGGTTTTGGCCGTTGAGCCGGCATCTTTATCCCAAGCAACTTCTACGCATCATCGGCGAGGAGACGCTCATTCAGCAGACCATGCGGCGCGTGCTCTCCTGTGCCAGACCCGATCGGGTGCTCATCTCCACCAATCCCGGGCAGGCGGATTCGATTCGCGTGCAATTGGGAGAGTGGAAGTCCGACCTCAAAGACAACTATGTGATTGAGCCGGTCGGGCGCAATACCGCCCCGGCCATTGCGCTGGTGGCGGCGGAGCTGCTTCGGCGCGATCCCGAGGCGATGATGCTGGTCTTGCCGGCGGATCATGTCGTTACCGGAAAAAAGGCGTTTCAGGCCGCGGTGGCGTTGGGTGTGCAGCTTGCCGAAAAGGGGCATTTGGTGACGTTCGGCATCGAGCCGACCAGGCCGGAGACCGGATACGGATACATTCAGCCGAATCGGCGAACCGTGTTGGCCAAAAAGGGTCGGCTGACCGGCCACCCGGTCGCTCGATTTGTCGAGAAGCCGAACCGGACAAAGGCGGCGCAGTACCTCCGCAACGGCAATTACTTTTGGAATAGCGGGATGTTCCTCTGGAAGGCAGCCACCATTCGAGACGAAATCAGCCGCCACCAGCCGCCACTGGCTAAAGCCGTGCAGAAGGTCCATTCCCTGATGATGTCGGGCGCCGCCCCCCAGCAGATTGAAGCGGCCTACAAGAAAGTTCCGTCGGTATCGATCGACAACGGCGTGATGGAGCTGTCGGCGCATGCGGCCATGATTCCGGTGGGGTTCGGCTGGTCGGATGTGGGCAATTGGAGCAGCCTTGAAGAGGTCGCGCCGCGCGACAAGGCCGGCAATGTGGTCAGCGGTCGAGTCATCGATTTGGACAGCACCAATTCCGTCCTCTATGCCGATCGCCGGGTTGTCGCCACCATCGGCCTCACGGATATGGTTGTGGTCGATACGCCGGATGCCACGTTGATCTGCCCGAAGTCCCGCTCGCAAGACGTGAAGCAGATGGTGGAAATTCTCAAGCAGCAGGGAGCGCCGGAACATCTGGAACACCTAACGGTGTTCCGCCCCTGGGGGTCCTATACCGTGTTGGAGGAAGGGCCGGGATACAAAGTGAAGCGTGTGACGGTGAACCCGGGGGGACGGTTGTCATTACAGCTCCACCATAAGCGTAGCGAACACTGGGTGGTGATCACGGGAACTGCCCGGGTGACCCGCGGCGACGAGGTCCTGGATCTGCAGGTGGGGCAGAGCACGGCGATTCCTGTGGAAACGGCCCATCGTCTCGAAAATCTTGGCGCGGAAGTCCTCCATATCATCGAAGTACAGAATGGGCCCTATCTCGGAGAAGATGACATTGTGCGGTTCCAAGACGATTACGGGCGGCTCGGCCGGGCACGTTAGGAGACTGGAATGGCGTTGTTTCGGGAATATGATCTCAGGGGCATTGTCGGAGAAGACCTCACGGAAGCGATCGCCGAGCAGGTGGGGCGCGCCTATGCGACCATGGCCAGGAAGCAAGGTGCCTCGCGAATCAGTCTCGGGCGGGACGGACGTCTGAGCTCGCCTGCCTTACAGCAGGCATTACTTCGAGGGTTGCTTGCCGGCGGGCTTGATGTGGTGGATTTGGGACTCTGTGCATCGCCGCTACTGTATTTTTCCTTGTTCACGTTGCCGGTCCAGGGCGGGATCATGATCACCGGCAGTCACAATGCCGCCGAATACAATGGCTTCAAGATCTGCATTGGGAAGGAAGCGATCCATGGCGAAGAGATTCAGCAATTGCGGCGCGTCATGGAGGTGGGCCAATTCAGTTCCGGGCCTGGGAAATTGTCCTCTCATCCCATCATTCCGGACTACCTGCAGCATCTCAAAACTGTATTCTCGGGCGTCCGTGCCGACCACCTGCATGTGATTATCGATTGCGGGAACGGCGCGGCGTCATTGGTCGCCAAGCAAGCGTTGGAGCAGATGGGATGTCGGGTCACCGGGCTCTATGATGAGTTGGACGGGCGTTTTCCAAACCACCATCCCGATCCCACAGTGGTGGAGAATCTTCAAGATCTGATTGCCACTGTGCGGGAGCACAAAGCGGACGCCGGCATCGGGTACGACGGAGATGCCGATCGCATCGGCGCCATCGATGAGCGGGGAGAGATTCTCTGGGGTGACCGCCTCATGATCGTGTATGCGCGCGATATTCTGGCCCAGAGACCTGGCACTACTTTTATCTCTGAGGTCAAGGCTTCGCAATGTTTGTACGACGACATCGCGGCCAAGGGCGGGCGCCCGATCATGTGGAAAACCGGCCATTCCCTGATGAAGGCGAAATTGAAAGCCGAATCGGCCGTCCTTGCAGGCGAAATGTCCGGCCATATGTTTTTTGCCGACCGATACTTTGGGTTTGACGACGCGATCTATGCCTCCTGCCGGTTAGTGGAGATTCTGGCCAAGACCAAGCAATCGCTCTCAAGCCTGGTGGCCGATCTCCCGCAGACGACGGTGACACCGGAAATTCGGGTGGACTGTCCCGACGCCGTGAAATTTCAATTGGTCGAGCAGGTGCATCGCCAGCTGGCGTCCTATCTCGATGCCGGCCAGCCGGTTGGGGCGTCGAATCTCCGCATGCGGCAATTGGTGACGATCGACGGGGTACGCGCGGTTTTCGAGGACGGATGGGGTTTGATTCGGGCTTCCAACACGCAACCCGCGCTGGTACTCCGGTTTGAGGCTCCTTCACCGGCCAGGTTGGACGTGATTCGCGCGACCATCGAAACCGAACTGGCACAGGCGCGGCGTGTGCTGTCGATCTAGGGTGCCCCTCCCCCTCTCGTCACTCCCTCTCACTCTCGTATTCATCGCGGCCATTGTGGCCTCTATCCTGGTTCCCACGGTGCCTCATGCAGAAATGGGCCCGCAGGGCCAGCCATCGGTTTCTGCGCCGCTGCCCTTTGCCAACGGTGAGCGTCTCGCCTACGACGTGACCTGGCTAGGAATGCGCGCAGGAATCGCCACAATGATCGTGCAAGAAGGGCCGGACGAACGGGGGCGGCAGCAGCTCATCCTGAACATGACGGCCCGGTCGAGCCCGACGGTGACGAAGTTTTACCCCGTCGACAATCGAGGGGTCTCGCAGGTCGATCTCGAGACATTCCTGCCGACCCACATGACGTTTGCCCGCCGGGAAGGAAAACGCTTTAACGACTTCGACTATACCTTCCGGCATCACGAAGGCCTGGTGACGGCCGTCAAAGACGGAAAAACCGACGAGCTCCCTCTTCCGCCGGATGCGCAGGACGCCATGTCCTGTCTGTACTATGTCCGCAAGGTTCTGCCGTTCGTGCCGGGGGCCTCACTCGCGATGACGGTCCATCATGACAAGAAAAATTACAAGATGGACGTGCGCGTCGAAGCCCTTGAAGCCGTGGAGGGTCGGTGGGGGAAGGCAGAAACGGCCCGTGTGGTGGTGATCATGCCGTTTCAGGGCATTTTTTTGAACGAAGGCAATATCCGTGTCTGGTTCACGACCGATCAGCACCGGGTGCCCGTGAGAATGAAGGCGAAGGTCGTGGTGGGGTCCATCGTGGCTGAACTAACGGAGGGCTATGGTTCGGCCGCCCAGCCATAACGTACCGGCCGTGGTTTGCTCGCTTGGCCGGAAACCGCTATAATCGCGCCAGGTTCGTGGGGAGGGCTTCGGCTCTGTCTGAAGCCCTCGGCGTTTCGGCCCGTCGTTGCTCAATCCATGAGGAATCCTCAGCATGGCGAAATTTCCCATTACGCTCAGCCGTTTTATTATCGAACAACAGGCCGCGCATCCTGAAGCGACCGGAGAATTTTCCGTCCTGCTGACCCAAATCGGCCTCGTCGGCAAAATGATTGCTCACGACTTGCGTCGGGCCGGGTTGAACAAGATCCTCGGCACCACTGGAGAGACGAATGTCCAGGGTGAGATCGTCAAGAAACTTGATCAGATTGCCAACGACACCTTTGTTCGCGTCTTTGAACACAGCGGTCTGGTCTGCGTCCTGGCCTCTGAAGAGATGGAAAAGCCCCTGAAAATGGTCCATGAAGGCGCGAAGTACATGTTATTGGTAGATCCTCTGGACGGATCCTCCAATACGGATGTCAATATGCCGTTAGGCGCGATTTTCTCTATCCGCAGATCCCGGACGGGGCAGTCTGTCGAGGATGAGTTGCTTCAAAAGGGAACTGAGCAGATCGCCGCCGGGTATGTGTTGTATGGGGCCAGCACCATGCTCGTGTTCACGGTCGGGCAAGGGGTGCATGGCTTCACGCTCGAGCCGTCCATCGGTGAGTATCTGCTGTCCAACGAGAATATTCGCATTCCCGCGAGTGGCAAGGTCTATTCAGTGAATGAAGGGAACTACCACCGCTGGCCTGCCGGCACACAGCGATATCTTGATTATCTGAAAGTGCAGGACAAGCCGACCGGGCGCCCCTATACCGGGCGATACAGCGGGTGTTTGGTTGCGGATGTGCATCGCATCCTCCTGGGCGGGGGCATCTATTTGTATCCGGGAGAGAAGGACAAGCCGGAAGGGAAACTACGATTGATGTATGAGGGCAACCCGCTCGCCATGGTTGTCGAACAGGCAGGGGGCAAAGCGACGACGGGGACGATGCGTATTCTCGATGTCGAGCCCAAGGCGCTCCATCAGCGGATTCCCCTGATTATCGGAAGTGCTGAGGATGTGAGTCTGGCGGAAGACTATGTGCAGGGACGGGCGTAACGGCTAATGTGATCGAGGTTTGTTGGGAGGTTGATTATGAGCAATCGGGTCCAGGAAATTTTGAGCTGGTATGAGAGCGACAATGCGGGAACAAAGACGAACATCGCGCGGCTGCTGAATCACGGCAAGCTGGCGGGCACGGGGAAATTGGTGATCCTGCCGGTGGACCAGGGGTTCGAACATGGTCCGGCCAGAAGTTTCGCGCCCAATGCCGGCGGCTACAACCCGCAGTACCATTTTCAGCTGGGGCTCGATGCCGGGTGCAACGCCTATGCGGCCCCGCTCGGGTTCATCGAGGCCGGCGCCAGCCATTTCGCCGGGCAAATCCCACTCATTCTCAAGCTCAACAGCCACGATACGCTTCACGATGAAAAGGATCCGATGCCCTCGGTGACCGGCAGCGTCCGGGATGCCTTGCGATTGGGTTGCTCGGCGGTGGGATTCACGATTTATCCGGGATCGTCCCACTGCAATGCGATGTATGAGCAATTGCGGGCGATTGCGGAAGAAGCCAAGAGTTGCGGATTGGCCGTCGTGGTCTGGTCGTACCCGCGTGGGTCAGGACTCAGCAAGGAAGGGGAGACGGCCCTCGACGTGGTCGCCTACGCTGCTCAGATCGCGGCGCAACTTGGGGCTCATATCATCAAGGTGAAATTGCCGACGGCCCACCTCGAGCAGGCTGCGGCTAAGAAGGTGTATGAGGCCGAAAAGGTTCCCACTGCGACATTGGCGGAGCGCGTGAAGCATATCGTGCAGAGTTCGTTCGACGGGCGTCGCATCGTCATTTTCTCCGGCGGCGCGAAGAGCGACGAAAAGACGGTGTTTGAAGAAGTACGGGCGATCCGCGATGGTGGCGGGTTCGGCTCGATCATCGGTCGGAATTCGTTTCAGCGGCCGAAAGCGGAAGCCGTAAAATTTTTGAACACGATCATGGGACTGTACGCGGGCGAGAAGCCGTAATCAGCTCGGCTGCCGACACGAACCACCATGGATGACGCTCCTATTCCACCCGAGCAGCGGCAATCAAGGCGATCCTGGATATTTCCGGCATTGCTGTTATCTGCAGGCGTCCTGATCGGGGTTGTTCTGACCTCCGATTTGGGATGGTTGCCGACAGGACATGCCGTTCCGGAGTCGCCCGCGGTGCAGGCCCCGGTTCCCCGGCCGGTCTCAACGGCGGTACAGCCGACGTTGCCGGGCGCCGGAGGCCAGAGTTTCGTCGATGTCGCCAAGCTCGTCAAACCCGGGGTCGTGAATATTTTCGCGACCCGCAACGGGAGCGGCGAAGAAGGCAAGGGCACGCCGTTCGATGATCCCTTTTTTCGACGCTTCTTCGGCGAGGAATGGATGAAGCGCTTCGAGGCGCCGAAGGAACGGAAGCAGCAGGGGTTGGGGTCCGGAGTGATCGTCGATGCCAACGGGTTGATCATCACGAATAACCATGTGGTGAATAAGGCCGACGAGATCAAGGTGTTCCTGTCGGATAAACGGGAATTCAAAGCGAAGCTGGTCGGAACGGATGCAAAGACCGACGTGGCAGTTCTGAAAATCGAGGCGACCGGTCTGCCGACCGTGGCCTGGGCTGATTCCGACAAGCTGGAAGTCGGCGAGTTTGTCCTGGCGGTCGGCAATCCCTTCGGTCTGACACAGACCGTCACGCTGGGCATCGTCAGCGCCCTTGGCCGGGCGGCGGGGATTGCCGAATATGAAGACTTCATTCAGACCGATGCGGCTATCAACCCCGGCAATTCCGGCGGCGCGCTGGTCAACGTCCGCGGCGAGTTGGTCGGCATCAATACCGCCATCTACAGCCAAAGCGGCGGAAACATGGGAATCGGCTTCGCCGTTCCGAGCAACATGGCCCATTCCATCATGGAGCAGCTGGTTCAGCACGGGAAAGTCGTGCGTGGCTGGTTGGGCGTCTCCATTCAGGAGCTGACGCCGGAATTGTCTTCACAATTCGGCGTGCCCAGAGATGTGAAGGGTGTGCTCGTCAGCGACATTATGGATGATAGCCCGGCGAAAAAGGCCGGGTTCGAGCGGGGAGATGTGATTGTCGAGTATGACGGCAAGCCGATGGATTCGCCTGCCCATTTGCGAAATGCCGTGGCTCAAACCGTGGTCGGGAAAAAAGTCACGGTGAAGCTCATTCGTGAAAAGAAGCCGAAGTCCATCGATCTTGCCATTGCTGAGCAGCCTAAAAATCTGTCGCAGGCTTCGGCGGAAGACAGCGGTGAGTCGATTGCGCCAGCCGGACTGCTCTCGGATATTGACGTGCGAGAGGTGAATACCGAGTTAGCCGGCCGGTATGGGCTCAAGTCGGGCGACCGCGGGATTGTGGTGGTCCGGGTCAAAGCGGGGAGTCAGGCGGAAGAGGCCGGGGTGCGCGAGGGTGACCTTGTGTTGGAGGTGAATCGCAAGGCGGTGGGCACGCTCAAGTCGTACGAACATGTGGCCGCAAATTTGCCGAAAGACCAGGCGGTCTTGCTCTTGTTAAAGCGGCAGGGGCGGGCTATTTATTTGACGCTGAGGCCGTGATTGCTTCGAATCATCTATTCGAAGCCGATCACAGAGAGGAGGAAAACAGTATGGTAACACGGGCCATATTTGTTCTTCTCAGCGCTCTTGCGGGGCTGGCCTTGTTTCTGCGGGCCCAGGACCCGAGTCGCGGGTTTTTGTTGGTAGGGTTAGGCATGGGAGCGGTCGCCGGCGGGATGATTCTCGCCGGGGAGTATGCGCTCCGGAGACTGTCATTCGGGATTATTGTCGGTGGAGCGGTGGGGCTTGCCGGCGGTCTGGTGCTGACCGGGTTGGTGGAGTGGGTGGGCAGCGCGGTATTCGATGTCGAGACCTTTCTGTTTCACATCGGCGGGCTGGTCTTTCTGTTAGGGTTTCCCTATCTTGGCTTGGCCATGGGCGCGCGGTTCGGGCAGGAACAATTTCCCGGAGTTCATCACGGGCCGTCGATGTCAGGATCCTCCCAGGCCTGTCTTAAGGTGCTGGATACGAGTGTGATCATCGACGGCCGGGTGGCAGACCTCTGCGAAACAGGGTTTCTCGAAGGCCCTTTTCTGGTGCCTCATTTTATTTTGAATGAATTGCAACATATTGCGGACTCATCCGATTCCCTAAAGCGTGCGCGCGGACGGCGCGGGTTGGATATTTTGAACAAGATTCAAAAAATGCCCGAGGTCGATGTGCGCATCATCGAGGAAGATTTCCCTCACGTCAAAGAGGTCGACGCCAAGCTGGTGGTGTTGGCCAAGAAAGTGGGGGGGCGCATTGTGACCAATGATTTGAATCTGAACAAGGTCGCCGAACTGCAGGGCGTGCGTGTGTTAAACATCAATGAGCTCTGTAACGCCTTGCGTCCGGTCGTGTTGCCGGGAGAAACCATTCGCGTCTTCGTGTTGAAGGAAGGCAAGGAAGCCGGGCAGGGCGTGGCCTATCTGGATGATGGCACGATGATCGTCGTAGACAATGCGCGGCGCTGCATCGGCCGCAATGTGGATGTCACCGTGACCAGTGTGCTCCAAACCACGGCGGGACGGATGATCTTCACCCGCCTGAAGGAGGAGTCGGAGCGGGAAGAATATCAGGTCGCGCGTGGTTAGTCGGGTGATGAACAGTCCCGGTGGGCCGGTCCTTTGTGATGGGCGGCGTCGGAGAGCCAGGTGGGGGCACCGGTGAGTAAGTTGTGGTGCATCCATGTTCCGTGAGTCTATCCGTGTCCGTTCCTGAGCCCCACTCATCACGGGCGGGTTTGAGGACAGTGGCCCTCGTGCCGGCGGCCGGCCGCGGCCTTCGTATGGGAGGGCCTGTTCCCAAGCAGTTTCTCGCCTTGGGCGGGCGACCGATTCTCGCGCAGTCTCTTCGAGTCCTCCAAGCCTCCCCGGTCATTCATGAGATCATTTTGGCCGTGCCTCAAGCGGAACGCCAATATTGCCTCGACCATTTTGTGGCGACCGGTGAATTCGGAAAGGTCACCAAGGTCGTGCCCGGCGGAGCGCAACGGCAGGATTCGGTTCGCCATGCGCTGGCCGAGGTGAGTGAGGCCGACATCGTCCTCGTTCATGATGCGGTGCGGCCTTTTTTGACCGGCGAGATGATTCGCCGGGTCGTTGACGCGGCGGCGGAGCATGGGGCGGCCATCATTGCACTCCCGATGCGTGATACGGTGAAATATGTGGGGACCGGCGGCGTGATCGAGCGGACCATCGATCGCGGTCCCTTGTGGCTTGCGCAAACTCCGCAGGCCTTTCGGCGCGCGTGCCTGGAGGACGCGCATCGTAAGGCTCTTCTGGGAAACATCCATGCGACGGATGATGCGCATCTCGTCGAGTTGTTGGGGAAGCCGGTCGTGGTGGTCGAGGGAAGCGGCGAAAATATCAAGGTCACAAGGCCGGAAGACCTCGTGATCGGAGAGGCGATTCTCCGTTCACGAACAGCAGTGAGGAGTGCAGAATGACGACGGGTGTACGCGTGGGGTGCGGGTGGGATATTCATCCCTTGGTAGCCGGACGAAAATTGATTCTCGGCGGACTCGAAATTCCGCATCACAAGGGGCTGCAAGGGCATTCCGATTCCGATGCGTTAGTGCATGCCATCTGCGATGCGCTGCTGGGGGCGATGGGGGAAGGAGATCTTGGCCGCCACTATCCGAGTTCTGACCAGCGGTTCAAAAATATCTCCAGCCTCAAGTTGCTCGAAGATGTCGTCGGCAAACTGCGCGCGAAGGGATACCGTCTTGCGAATGTCGATAGCACCATCATTGCCCAGGCGCCCCGGTTGAGTCCGCATTTGGCTGCCATGCAGAAGACGATCGCCGGGGTGCTGCAAGTCGACCCCGAACTGGTGAACGTGAAAGTGAAGAGCGGTGAAGGCTTGGATGCGGTGGGACGCGAAGAAGCGGTCGCTGCGCAAGCCGTCTGTCTGATCGAGCGCGACTGACATGCCGGGCCGATTACACGCGTGAGCCTGTTCCAGCTATGTTGAAGGAGATTTCTCAAGACCTCCAGGCGATTTTCGACCGGGATCCTGCCGCCACCAGCAGGCTCGAAGTGATTTTGACGTATGCCGGATTTCACGCCTTGCTGGCCTACCGGCTCGCGCATTGGCTGAAAGAACGCCAGGTGCCGTTTTTCCCGAGAGCGATTTCCCAACTGGCGCGATGGCTGACCGGAATCGAGATTCATCCGTCCGCAAAGATCGGCGCTTCTTTTTTTATCGACCATGGCATGGGTGTGGTGATCGGCGAAACCGCCGAAGTCGGAGACCATGTCACGCTGTTTCAGGGCGTGACTCTCGGCGGCACGGGCAAAGAGCGCGGCAAGCGCCACCCCACGTTGGGGAATCACGTGGTGGTCGGGGCGGGGGCAAAAATTCTCGGTGGAATCACCATCGGCGACAATGTGAAAATCGGCGCGAACTCCGTCGTGGTCAAATCGGTTCCTCCGAATTCGACCGTGATCGGTGTGCCGGCCAGGATCATCAAATCGCAAGGCGAGCGGCTTCCCGATGCCACGATGGATCACACGAATATGCCTGATCCTATGGCCGATCGTTTCGCCGCGCTGGAGATGGAACTGATCGAGCTACGAAAAAAACTCGAAAACCCTGACACGGATACGCGCCGCTAGCCTGCACGAATTCCAATCTGCCATCGTTTCTTTCCCGACTCGAGGTACATCGTCGCGCCGAAGGCACCGCACAGGCGTCGTGGACGCGGTGAAAACTGATCCCCGGCACAGTCTTCCGCCGTGCCGGGGTTGCTGGGCCTAGTTGGACAGGCATTCCTTCATAAACTTCTTTCGCTCCTCGCCCGCCAGATTTTTTGCCTTGGCATCCTTATTACAGGTCGTCATCTTGTTCTGCTGAGACGCACCGGCCGCAGCCTTTGCAGGCTTGGCGGAGAGACACTCTTTCATGAACGCCTTGCGCTGGTCGCCTTTGCCTTCTCCGCTGAAGCCCTTGGCGTCTGCATCGGCGTTGCAGGTCTTCATTTTGTTCTGTTGGGCTCCCGCGTGGCTGAGCTGCGGGGTGATGAGTACGGCGGCCAACACGAGCGAGGACAACACTGCGCAGAGATGTTTCATGGAAGTCTCCTGTTAAGGTGAAGGGCGGTGTCGGCGGAACTATAACAAAAATAGCCGATTCTGTCTCACCGGGAAGTCACTTAAGTGGCAGAAGGTATTGGGCGTTCATCATAGTCGACCCGCACGAGATACAACCCATGAGCCGGCGCTGTTCTGCCCGCTGCGGGGCGTGAACGGGCGGTGAGGATGCTTTCTATATCCGAGGCTGTTCTTTTTCCCCGACCCACCTCCACGAGCGTTCCGACGAGCGTACGGACCATTTGTTTGAGAAACCGGTCGGCGTAGAACGACAGCACAATCAGGACGCCCTGGCGGCGGAGCTCCGACTGCTGCAATCGACAGTGCGGATTTGTATTGTCGGTCGGCGCGGTTTCAAACGAGGAAAAATCGTGTGAACCGAGCAGGGAAGCAGCGGCTTCGGTCATCGCTGCGACGTCGAGAGGTTGGTATACCGTCCAGGCTCGTTCTCGAAGCAGGGCCGCCCGTTCCGATCGATTCAGGATATGGTACTCATAGAGCTTGCCGGTGGCGGAATATCGCGCGTGAAAACAATCCGGAACTTCGTCAACCGACAGCGCGCTGATGTCGGAGGGGAGATGGGCATTCAACGCGCGGAGCCATTCTCGCGGAGAAAGGCCGCGATCGGTTCTGAAGCTCGCGACCTGCCCGAGGGCATGCACACCGGCATCCGTGCGACCGGCTCCGACAATCGGGATCCGCGTCTGGGCAACCGCCGCAAGCGCATCTTCCACGGCGGCCTGGACGGTCGTCGCATTGAGTTGGCGTTGCCAGCCTGAGTAGTGCGTGCCGTCGTACTCGAGGACGAGCTTGAACGTAGTCATAGGGTCAAGGCGAAAAGCAGAACTCTAGCCTAACGGGGAGGCGGCTGTCATCGGGCAGGGTTGGTACGGAGATAGGTTTTGACTCCTTCGAAGATCGATTCCGCAATATGCGCCAGGAACGGCTGCGTCCGCATCTGTTCCTCTTCCGCCGGATTCGACATGAAGGCAATTTCAGCGAGAATGCTGGGCATGGTGGTGAACCGAAGGACATAAAAGGGCGCCGTCTTCACGCCATGATCGATGGTGCTATACCGTCCATTGAGATTGGTCACCATGGCCTGCTTGGCGGTCCAGGCCAGTTCTTGTGAATGCTCGATTTTTTTGGTTGTCAGGAGATCTGCGAGGATATACTCAACTCCGAGGCCGGTACTGTTCAGCGGGGTGCCGTTTTCCCGCGCGGCCACCTCCAGCGCACGCTGATCTTTCGCTTCCCCGAAATGGTAAATCTCCAGGCCGCGAACCCCTTTGTGTGGATGCGAGTTGACGTGTATGGACACGAACAGATCGGCATCCTTGCCGTTGGCAAACTTGGCCCGGTCCTCCAATTCGATGAAGGCATCCCGCTCCCGGGTCATGAGCACGCGGGTATTGGGCAGGGAACTGAGCAGATCCTTCAACAGCAGTCCGACTTTTAAGGTGACATCCTTTTCCGTCGTCCCATGTTGCCCAATGGTGCCGGGGTCTTTGCCCCCATGCCCGGGATCGATCACGATCGTCTGGATGTGACTGGCCGGTTTTGGGGCTGTCGGGCGAACTGGCTCCGTCACTGTGGGGCTTGGAATCGTCGGGGGAGTCGGGAGCGCCACAGCAGGGGCCGACGGCGAGGTAGTTGAAGTTTCACCGATCTGCCGGACTTGATCCTTCGCCTTGTGAGAGATGTCGATGACGAGACGGTCCGGGTTGTCCAGGGAGAAGACCGTATACTTCGACCCTTGAGCGCGCGCTAGGGTAATGGTCACGACTCGCGGGCGACTTTGCGTAATGTGAAACGACTGGGGAATCGTGCCGCCGGAGACACGCTGACGGGAGGACTTTCCCAGAATCGTATTCGAAATTTCTATGACGACCCGATCAGGATTTCGCGCATGAGTTTCGGTGAAGGACGCCTTGCGATTCAGGTCGAGCACCAACCGGGTGCCCTCGGGAGTGGACCAGGTGCGCAGGTCGCGGACGATGATCGGATACCGCGAAGAGCCGGCGGAGTCTTTTTTGATGAGTAGAAAGTGAGGGGGCGCCGCGTCCCCGGACATCGGGGGACTCTGCGGCCAGGCCGGCTCCGATGGCATTTCCGCGCTCGACAGAGGGGCCGGCCCAGCCAGGAACCAGGCGAGAGTCAGGATGAGGCAGGATCGGAGCAACACCATCACCCGGGGTTCGAGGCGGAACTCTGTTCGGCAAGGTACCATCTAGGCCTTTTCTCAGATGTTTATGGTATTGTCAACAAAAGCGCTGAAACCGGGTCATTGTAGATGGCGACACATCTTCTTGTCGACGGATATAACCTTCTGGGAAGCCCAGGTATGGCAGGGCCGTCCGGTTTCGGCCGCCTCGAG
Organism: Nitrospira sp. CR1.1; assembly: GCA_014055465.1. Classification (NCBI taxonomy): domain Bacteria; kingdom Pseudomonadati; phylum Nitrospirota; class Nitrospiria; order Nitrospirales; family Nitrospiraceae; genus Nitrospira; species Nitrospira sp. CR1.1. The sequence continues at coordinate 29,731 of WIAF01000009.1, read as the reverse complement.
GCGGCGCGCGAAGGACTTCTTCAGACGTTGGCTGCATATCGTCATCGCAAAGGACATGCGGTCACCGTGGTCTTCGACGGCTGGCAGGGCGGGCTGGGCGCGGAGCAGCGTGAGTTCCAGTCGGGCGTCGAGGTCGTGTATTCCAAGCGGGGCGAGCGCGCCGATCAGGTGATTCAACGGCTCGCGAGCTTGTATGGCAGGGATTGCGCGGTGGTGTCCTCGGACCATGAAGTGGCCAACGCAGCAAGGGCCGCTGGAGCGTTCGTTATTGGATCGCCCGAGTTTCGCGCCAAACTCTACGACCGGCCGTCGCGGGCGGCTGCTCCGGCATTCAAAGAATTGGACCGGGGCGAGGCCGAGGTGGTGAAACGATCAAAGGAGAAAGGCGGCAATCCCCGCAAGCTGCCCAAGTCCCAGCGCAAACGAAACCAGCAACTCAAGGAATTTTGAACAGACGGCGCGCGTTGTCGCTGGTAAGCCGGCCGATGTCATTCGCAGTCATGGCGGCGCCGTTGGCTGCGAGCGTGGCCAGCATCTCGGCGACATGTTTCACATAGGCGGGTTCGTTGCGTTTGCCGCGATGAGGAATCGGCGTGAGGTACGGGCAATCGGTTTCGATGAGCAGCCGGTCGGCCGGCACCGTCTTGGCGATCTCGCGCAACATGGTCGCATTCTGAAATGTCAGAATGCCCGAAAACGACAGGTAGAACCCCAACTCCAGCGCATCCTTCGCCAGCCAGGCATCCCCCGAAAAACAGTGAAAGACTCCGCCGATTTCTGAAGCCCGCTCTTCTTTCAGAATGCGTATGGTATCGTCCTGCGCCTCCCGGGTATGGATGATCACGGGGAGTTTCAGTTCACGAGCCAATTGAAGCTGTTCGCGAAACCGGAGGCGTTGCTCCTCTGGATTGGAGTGGTTGTAGTGGTAGTCAAGGCCGATCTCGCCGTAGGCCACGACCTTATTGTGCCGGGCCAACTGCCGGAGGTCGTCATACCAACTGTCCGTGATGTGTTTCACTTCGTGCGGATGGACGCCGATCGAGGCGTAGACGAACGGGTAGTGGGCAGCGAGGGCGACCGCTGATCGGCTTGTCGCGAGGTCACAGCCGATCGTGATCATCGTCTCCACGCCGGCTTCCCGCGCCCTGGCGATCATGGCGTCGCGGTCGGAATTGTAGCGCGCATCGTCGAGATGCGTATGGGTATCGATCAGCATGGTGTGGATTCCAATATCGGACTGTCAGGGCGAGACCCGAAACGGCGGGACGGTGCAGCGCCTACACCGTCCTGGCCGCGAGCGCGTCCGCCATGCCGTAGAGTAAGGCTTCGGTGTCGTTCCAGCCCAGGCAGGAATCGGTAATGGACATGCCGTAGGTCAACGCCTTGTTCGGGTCCCAGCTCTGACGGCCCCCTTGGAGGTGACTTTCCAACATGAACCCCATGATCGAGCGCCGGCCCTGTTGAAATTGTTTCAGGACGTCGCTGGCCACTTGAACCTGGCGTTGATGGTTCTTGCCGGAGTTGTCGTGCGAACAGTCCACCATCACGCCGCGGGCCAAGCCTTCGCTGGCCACGGCGGCTTCCGCGCGGGCGATGTCCTCCACGCTGTAGTTGGTGCGTCCGCCGCCGCCGCGCAACACGATGTGGTGATCGGGGTTGCCGGTGGTCTTGATGATCGAGGTGATGCCGTCGGCGTTCACGCCGACAAAATGGTGGGGGCTCCGGCTGGTGATCATGGCGTTGATAGCGACCTGCAGGCTTCCATCCGTGCCGTTTTTGAAGCCAACCGGCATTGAGAGGCCGCTGGCCATTTCGCGATGAATCTGACTTTCTGTCGTTCTGGCCCCGATGGCAGTCCAGCTCAGGAGATCGGCGATGTATTGCGGCGTAACGGGATCAAGCAGTTCGGTGGCGCAGGGCAGGCCCTTGCCGTTGATGTTCAGCAGAATGGTCCTGGCCAGCTGAATGCCCTGAGCGATGTCGCAGGTGCCGTCCAGGTGAGGGTCATTGATCAGGCCCTTCCAGCCCACCGTGGTTCGGGGTTTCTCGAAATAGGTGCGCATTACGATCAGCAGTTTGTCCCGAACGGCATCAGCGACAGGCTTCAGGCGGTCGGCATACTCGTAGGCGGCATCGGGATCATGAATCGAGCAGGGGCCGACGATCACGATGAGACGGTCCATATCACGGCCGTGCAGGATGTTCCGGATTGCCTGCCGCGTCTGGAAGACCAGCTCGGAGACCTCATCGCTGATGGGGAGTTGCGTCTTTACCTCGCGGGGAGCGGGGAGCGGTCTAATCTCTATGACATGTTGGTTATCGATCGGCCTGGTCATGGTGGTCCCTTTGAAAGGTCTGGCTAGTTCGTGCGTCTATTCAAGATTTCCAGCTAAGATATCGAATTCTGTAGGATAAAGTCCAGTGTGGAGGGTTGTCGGGGGATCGGCTTGCATTCAACGCGTGCCCTTGGTACAACTCTCGCCTCACGCAGAGCTCGGTCAGGACGTATGTTTCGTCATTTCGCCCAGAAAAAATCCAGTCCGGTCGTCGCGCTCGTGCTCGCCTGCATGTTGCTCGCGATGGCGCCATTCGCCGCAGCCTTGGAGATTCATCACGAGCTGGCGGCGGCGGACCACGACGGGCATGAACACTCCGATACCGACCTGTGCCAGTGGGTGCAATATCACACGGGCCATTCCCTCGCCGGCGACGCGCCGGCCTCTTGTGCATTCCTCGCCCATGGGCCGCCGCATCCCGTGCCGGCCCCTGTCCTTGTCTCTCAGTCGCTTCCTGCATCCCGCGCCTCTCGCGCACCTCCTCAACGATAATTCCGCGCCGCCATCTGTGGATCAGTGGTCGTCCTGCGTCAAGCAACCGGGGCTCTGTCCCTGGTTTCGCGCAGGCGGGGAATATTCGTGAGGGAGCTATGATGTGGTCGTTTAGAATCTCCACGGTGTTATGTCTAGGATGCTGGCTGGGAGCGGTCGTCGGCCTGTCCGCGCACGCCCAACAGCCGACGGTGGACGTCGGTCGGACTCTGGTTGGTATCGTGCAGAACCAGGATCTCCGGCGCGTGGCCCAGGCTTCTGTCGAGGTGAAGGATCAGGAGGGGACTGTCGTCGTGACGGCGGTGGCCAATGATGCGGGAGAGTTTACGGTGGAGCTGCCATCCCAGGGCACCTATTCCGTAAGCGCCCGGCTGGATATCTATCGGAGCGAATATCTCATCCTGAAACGTGGGACGGAGCCTGTCGGACCGGTCACGCTGACGCTGGCGAAGACCACTGAGATCTCGCTTGAGGTGGTCTCGCCGCTGGCGCCGATTCAGTACAAGGCCTCGAGCGAGACCTATGCGCTCAGCCGGAAAGAGATCGAAGCCTTGCCGCGAGGCAACAATACCGATCTCCAGGATGTGCTGCTGACGATTCCGAGCGCGGTCTACGGTTCGCTCAAACAGGTGCATATCCGGCAGGACCACGCGAATCTGCAGCTGCGCATCGATGGTGTGCCGATTCCGGACACCGTCTCGTCGACCTTCTCCGATGTCATCAGCCCCCGTGCCTGGGATCGAGCCGATGTCATTCTAGGCGGGATGGAGGCGCAGTACGGCAACAAGGCGGCGGCGGTGTTGGACATTACCACCAAAAGCGGGACCAAACCGGCATTCGGGTCGGTGCAGATGATGGGGGGCTCGAATGGGACGCTCAATCCGTCATTCGAATATGGCGGCACGGTCGGTGAAAAGTTCCGATTCTATATTTTGAACAGCCATACGGCGACGAACCGCGGGATCGAGCCGCCGACGCTGGGCCATTCCGTGTTCCACGGTCAGAGCGAGCGAAACCAGACCTTTATCCGCGGCGACTACCAGCACGACAATAAGAACAACTTCACCTGGTTGTTTCTGAACTCCGTCGCGAAGTATCAGATTCCCACGACGCCGGGTCTCGAACTGGATCCAAGCGGACAGATGTTGCCGCTCCTGCAAGCGGGGCGGCCGGGGTTTACGCCGGTGGCCTCCCAGGCCATCAATGAATTTCAGAAGGAGAACAACCAATACGGCCACATGGTCTGGCGGCACGACGTCAACGCCAACAACTTCTTCAGCCTCGCCGGGTACATGCGGCACACGCGCGCGACGTTCAAAACCGACCCGCTCAATGTGCTCGCGTATACGGCCGATCCGGCTGAGCCATTCTCATCCGCCGATCAGGATCGCAATGCCTACTCGACCGGCCTGCGATTCGATTACACCTATGTGCACAGTAAAGAGCATCTCATCAAAGCTGGGTTTCAGATCGACCGCACGCAGTCGGTGAACAAGACCCGGCTCTATACCTTTGCCGACGACGGGGCGGGGAATCCGACCGGCGACCTGCTCAGTCTCAACGCCGACAATCGTCAGATCGGGTATCGGCAGGAGTTTTGGATTCAGGATCAGTGGAGCCCGAACGACAAGTGGACTTTCAACCTGGGCCTGCGCGGAGATGCCGTGCAGTATTTGCGGAACGAAGGCCAGATCAGTCCGCGGCTCGGCGCCACCTATAAGTATGACCAGTCGAACGTCTTCCATGCGTTCTATGGCCGGATGTTCACGCCGCCGAACTTGGAAGCGATTTCATTTGCGAAACTGAACACGCTTGGGACCAGGGCGCAGCCGGAGGATGTGACCAACAATACGGTGCGGGCCGAGCGCGCGCATTATTTCGAAGTCGGCAGTTACCATGCGTTGAATCGCTACGCCACCCTGCAATTCACCGGCTGGTACAAGCTCAGCAACTTCCTGTCGGATGCCGGGCAATTCGGGACAACCCCGCTCTTGAATTACTTCGCGTTCGAGCGCGGCTGGCAGCGCGGGATCGACGGCGCGTTGAAGTTGCAGTTGACCGACAATCTGACCGCGCGAGGCAACGTGGCCTGGGGACAATGCAAAGGGTACGGATTGCAGTCCGGGCATTTCCTGTTGGAGGCCAAGGAAATCGCCGACATCAATTCCCGGGGCGGAGTGTTCTGTGATCACATGCAGACACTGACAAGTTCAGCCGTGGTGACCTACAAATTCCTGGAGCGAACGACCATGACCGGCCAGATGTTGTTCGCGTCCGGGTTACGGTCCGCCGAAAATGAGGAGGCGAAGACCAATTCTACGCACAGTCCCTCCTACACCATCTATAACCTGTCCATTGCCCATGTGTTTCCATTGCCGTGGGAAGGGCAGAAGTTTCTCTTGGGATTCGACATCATCAATCTGTTGGATCAGAAGTATTACATCAACCAGGGCGAGGGGAGCATCGGTCTGGGTGTCGCCCATGCGGGGATGCCACGGTCGTTCTTTTTCCGCGGTCAATGGTTTTTCTAGGTCAGATGCCGAACAAGGTTGCCGGCGGCGTTCTCAGTCACTCGTCTCCCTGCGACGTACCGCAAGGGTACGCCTCAGTCGCCGAGTTCCCTGCGGCCTTGCCGGACGACCTTGTTGGGCATCTGTCCCGACTGTGGGAAAATGCGACCTTGCTGGATGACCCGCCCGTTTGAGCAGCCGTCAGGTCATGGGGTAGGATGGAAATTATGAAATGGATACAGGCAATTTCACTGGTAGTAGGTGTTTGGTTGCCCATTGCGGCCTTGGCTGCGACGGGGGATGAGGCGACGCATGAGGCGGATCATGCGTTGGATGCGGACATCATCGAGCTGCCCGAAGTGCATGTGCACGGGCTGCCGCTGAACAAGGATCAGCAGGTGGGGCCGGTGCCGAAATCCACGCCATGGCCGGCGATTCCTTCGTCGCTGGAGGGGAAGCCCCTCGATGATTGGATGAAGGCGCGTCTGCTCGTTTCGAAGGACGCTCAGGTGACGGTGGTTGTGCTTGAATCAGCGAAACATCGCGAACTCACGATCGCCGGCATCATTGCCCTGAACAAATGGACCTTCCTGCCTCAACTCAAAGGTGACGACCCTGTTGACGGCGAACTCACCGTGCGGATTCACTTCCGGTCGCAGTAATGAGTCCGTGCTTGTCTAGGGGTAGATTCGGAGAAAATGGATTTGAAGGCCGAATGGCGCGATGGCCGCCTGCCGATCGCCCTGGACTCGAGGCGGCGTGATTGCCTTTCAGCCTCGTCCTATCCATGCCGACACGGACCAATCCACTGGCGGTGCAATGGGCAGCCGGTGACTTTGCGGAGCGGGAGTTCTCAGGATTTCAGCAGGCAGAGGGGCTCACGCGAGTAAGGTCCCTAGGGAATTCCCTAGTTTTCACCTGTAGGAGTTTCTTTACGCTCCGGACATATAGTACAAGCATCGAGCTCCGTCGTGAAATTCGAGCAGCGGACATATCTTACTTATAATATCTTACTTCTAGTAGATAGATACCAGTATAGATAGCACGCTACCTCGCCCTCTAGCGACTCAGGGGCCCTATCTAGATGCTTGAAATCGATCTCCCCGATCTCTCCTCCAATGCCCTGATCACTAAGACGCTCGACGAGATCGTCATTGGCTGGAGCGCCGCTGCCGAAAGGCTATTCGGATATACCGCTCAAGAAATCATCGGCCAGCCGATACGACGCCTGTTTCCTGCCGACCTGAAGTCTTTTGGCATCGAAACGGCACCCCTTTCCCGGTGTCCAATACCTGTAGTCCGATCTTGGAAGAGGGCCGTCCAACCGGCGCAGTGGTCATCGTCCATGACATCACCGTGCGGAAACGCTTCGAGGAACGGTTAGGCGAGAGTGAGGTCCGATTTCGCACCTTGGCGGAAGCCGTGCCGAGTTTTTTGTTTGAAACGGACGCAGCTGGGGGGAACATCTGGATGAGTGAAGAGTGGTGCCGGTTCACCGGACGGACACCCGAGCAACTATCGGGTCACGGATGGGCCGATGCCCTGCATCCCGAGAATCGCGCGGCGAATCTTGATCAATGGCTTCATAGTATGGAGAACTGCGTGCTGTTCGAATCCCAACAACGGTTGCGCCGTATAGACGTATACTATGCCTGGGTAATCGCGCGGCGTTGCCTGTGCGCAATGACCAGGGAAAAGTCAACCGATGGGTTGGCTCGGTGACGGACGTGGACAACATCTTGCGGGCCGAACAGGAGCAGGCGAAATTGGCGGCAATCGTCGAAAGCACCGGCGACGCCATCATCAGCAAAGATCTACAGGGCACCATCACAAGTTGGAACAGGGGAGCACAGGACTTGCTGGGCTATACAGCGCTTGAAATGATCGGTCGACCGGTGACTTTGCTCTTTCCGCCTGATCGAATGGACGAAGAGCGGATCATTCTTGATCGGCTCAGGGCTGGTGAATCCATCAGGCACTATGAAACCGTGCGAAGGTGCAAAGACGGCCGGGATATTGCCGTGTCGCTCACCATTACGCCTATTCGAGACAAACAGGGCGACATCCTCGGCGCGTCGAAGATCATGCGCGTCATCACCGAGCGCAAACAGGTGGAGGAAGCCCTTCGCAAGAGCGAGCAGCATCTGGAATTGCTCAGCAACAGCGTCCCGGCGCTCATCTTTTATCTGGATATCGAACGCCGCTATGTTTCGGTCAACGAAGCCTTCACCACATGGTTCGGTGTTGAAAAGGAGCACATCCTCGGAAGCACCGTGCGTGAGTTCGTCGGCGAAGGGCGGGATGGCGTTGAGGCAGTGAAACTCGTCGACGAACTCCGACCGCAGGTGGTGATCATGGACATCAACATGCCGCCCATGAATGGGATTGAAGCGACGACACAGATTAAGATCAAATGGCCGGAGACCACGATTATTGGCATCTCCGTGAATATCGGCGACGACAACGCCGTCGCGATGAAGCGGGCCGGTGCGGTTCGGCTAATGACCAAGGAAGCGGCGACCGAAGATCTCTATGATGCCATTCTCGGAGCGGTGAAACGTGTGTAGTCCGATGCGGCCGTCTCTCAAAACACATGTGCTGCGGTCGGTCTTGGATGCCTATGCGGATATTCAGGTCGTCGGCGAAGCGGGAAGCGGCGAGGAGGCCGTCCATCTCGTGGACCAGCTGCGGCCAGCGGTGGTGGTCATGGACATCAACGGGATCGAGGAGACGACGCAGGTCAAACTCCAGTATCCGGAGACGATCATTATTGGACTGTCGGTGAATGCCGAGGGAGAGAATCAAGAGGCCATGAAGCGGGCCGGCGCGGTCCGCATCATGACGAAGGAGGCGGCGGCCGAAGATCTCTACGACGCCATCCTACACACGACACAAAGCAGGAGACAAGCGCCATTGAGTGACAGCAGCCTGGCTTCTTAGGAAGCATCGGACCTCATCGAGACACGAAAACCATGACGACACAAGGAAAGAGCGACGAGCGGTTCCGCCTGTTGGTCGAATTCTCACCGAACGCCGTCCTGATGGTCGGTCCAGACGGCGGCATCAGGCTGGCGAACCGGCAGGCGACCACGCTGTTCGGCTACACGCACGAGGAGCTCATCGGGCAGCCGGTCGAGCTGCTCATTCCGGAGCGCTTCCGCCCGCCACATATACACTACCGCGCCGGATTCGCCGCCCATCCGCAACCACGCGCGATGGGCGTTGGACGGGATCTGTTCGCCCGGCGCAAGGACGGCAGCGAAGTCCCGGTGGAGATCGGCCTGACGCCGGTGGAGATGCCCGAAGGACGCTGCACCGTGGCGACGCTGACGGATCTCACCCTGCGGAAACAGGCGGAGCGCGCGCTCCAACAGGCCCACGATGAGTTGGAACGGCGGGTCCAGGAACGCACGGCTGAACTCGTCACGGCCAACCACGCCCTTCGCCGCAGCAATAAAGAACTGGAACAATTCGCGTCGGTCGCGTCGCACGACTTGCAAGAGCCGCTGCGGAAGATTCAGGCATTCGGCGACCGCTTGCAGGCCACCAGTGCCGACGGTCTCGGGGAGAAGGGTCGGGACTACCTCGAACGCATGCAGGCGGCCGCCGCGCGAATGCGCAATCTGATCGAAGCCCTGCTGACCTTTTCGCGCGTCACCACGAAGACGCAGCCGATGGCTCCCGTGGATCTCGCCGCGACGGTCCAGGAAGTGTGCGCCGATCTGGAAGGCCGCTTGCAGCAGGCGGGCGGTCGTATCGACGTCGGCGCCCTGCCGACGATCGAGGCGGACCCTGTGCAGATGCGGCAATTGCTCCAGAACCTCATCGCGAACGGGCTCAAGTTCCATCGCCCGGGCGAACCGCCCAACGTATCGGTGCAAGGCCGGCTCGTGGGCCACAACGGCCCCGGCTCGGCCGCCTGCTCCTGTGAACTGACCGTCCAAGACCAGGGCATCGGATTCGACGTCAAATATCTTGACCGGATTTTCGAGGTGTTCCAGCGACTCCACGGTCGCCAGGAGTACGAAGGCACGGGGATGGGGCTCGCGATCTGCCGGAAGATCGTGGAACGCCATGGCGGGTCCATTACAGCCGACAGCGAGCCGGGGAAGGGCGCGACGTTCCGGATCACCCTTCCCGTTCGACACGCAAAGGAGCAGACGAACCATGCATGACAAGAATCGCACGGTGACGATTCTCATGGCCGACGATGACGCCGACGACCGGATGATGACGAAGGATGCCTTCGACACGTGCCGGCTGCTCAATGACCTGCGCTTCGTGGCCGACGGCGAAGAGCTGATGGACTACCTGAAGCGACGAGGCCCCTACAGCGACCCCGCCGCCTCGCCGCGCCCCGGCCTGCTGCTGCTCGATCTGAACATGCCGAAGAAAGACGGGCGCGAAGCGCTGCGGGAGATCAAAGCGGATCCACTCCTCAAGCACCTTCGCGTGATCATCCTCACGACCTCGAAGGCGGAAGAGGATATTCTGCGCACGTACGACCTGAGCGCGACCTCGTACATCACGAAACCCGTCACGTTCGAGCAGTTGGTCACGGTCATCAAAGCGATTGGTCAGTATTGGTTGGAAATCGTGGAGCTGCCCGCATGAGCACCGAGCACGAGCCCCCAAATGAGAAGAGGCCGGTTCGCGTCCTCCTGGTCGAAGACGATGAGGATGATTACCTGCTGACCCGAGACCTGATCGCGGATATGAATCATCGTCAGTATACGCTCGACTGGGTGCCCGATTTCGACACGGCAGTGGAGGCCATCGGACGCGGGGAGCATGACGTGTACCTGTTCGACTATCGCTTGGGCGCGCACGACGGGATCGAGCTGCTGCGCGAGGCCAAGAAGATGCGTGGGCCAGCCATTCTGCTGACCGGCCAGGGAGCGAGCGACCTCGACGTGGCGGCGTTGCAGGCGGGGGCGTCCGATTACTTGGACAAACAGCGGTTGGACGCAGGCAGCTTGGAACGCGCCATCCTCTACGGCCTTCATCAAAAGCGCCGGCAGGATGAGCTGGAGCGGCTGGTGCAAGAGCGGACGGAAACCCTGCATCGGGCGAATGCGGAATTACGAGAGAGCGAAGAGCGGCTTGCCGCCATCTTCAATCAAAGCACGACGGGTATTGCGCAGACCGACCTCATGGGGCGCTTTATCCTCGTCAACGACCGGTACTGCGACATTGTCGGCCGGTCGCGTGACGCGCTGCTGACGCTGCGGATGCAAGACCTCACGCATCCGGACGACCTGCCGGGGAACCTGGAACAATTCCGCGAGGCGGTGAACGGGCTCCGCTGCAGTTTTACCGTCGAGAAACGCTATGTGAAACCGGACGGCTCCTGGGTCTGGGTTCACAACGAGGTCTCGGTCATTCGCGATGCAGCCGGCATGCCGCGCTCGGTCGCGGCGACGGTCGCCGACATCACCGAACGCAAGCGGCAAGAGACCCTCCTTGCCGAGCAGCATCAACTCCTCGAGCGCATCGCCGGCAATCAGCCGACGAAAGAGTGCTTCGATGCGCTGACCGACATCGTGACGCGCCTACAGCCCACCGCCCGCGCGGCACTGTTGATCGCGAACACCGCCCGCAGCGTCATGGGCCATGCGTTTTCCGTTCATCTCGCGCCGACGTTCGGCGACGCCATCAAGGGCGCGCCGATCAATGACCTGCCCATCGGCACCTGCGGGACGGCGATCCATACCGGCCAGCCGATCACTTGTCAGGACATCGAAGGCAGTGAGCATTGGTCGCCGATGTGGCGGGAGTTGTGCCTCACGCACGGCATCAGGGCTTGCCATTCTCAGCCGGTCTTTGGTCATGAGGGACACGCCATCGCCTCCTTCTTTCTCTGCCTGGGAGAGGCGCGCGAGCCCACCGACTGGGAACGCCGCATCGCCGAGGTCGGCGCTCATCTCGCCGGCATCGTCATTGAGCGTGACCGGGCGGAGGAGTCGTTGCGTGAACGCACTCACCGGCTCGATCTACTCGCCAGAACCGCGCATCGATTGCTGACCAGTCAAGAGCCTGAACGGCACCTGCTTGAAAGTATATTCCAGGACATCGCCCGGCTTATCGACATGGAAATGTTCTACCACTATCGGCCTAGCGAACAGCCGGGTCTTCTCCGATTGGATATGCATGGCGGCATCACGGACGAAGACCAACGCCGCTTCGCGACGATGCGCTACGGCGAGCTGCTGTGCGGGCGTGTGGCGGAATGGCAAACACGGATTATCGTCGAAGACCTCCAACACTCGCCACATCCAGGTAGTGAGGTGCTGCGGGCAGCCGGTGCCACCAGTTATGCGGGATTTCCGCTGCTAGCTCACGGTGAACTGATTGGGACGATCGCCTTCATTTCTGGCCGACGCAGCTATTTGCGGGAGGGCGACGTGCAAATGATTCAAACCGTCTGCGATCAGCTCGCCGTCACGCTGGAACGAGCCCGGCTTGAGCGAGAGTTACGGGCAAGCGAGGCGCGATTAAGGCTGGCACTTGATGGTGCGGACTTGGGCTCCTGGGATATCGATGTGCGGACCGGGGCGGCACGTTGGAATCGGCGCCATGCGGCGATGCAAGGATATGAACCGGAGGGCGGTCCTGTGTCGATGCAAAAATGGAAAGATCGATTCCATCCCGATGATCTCGAGAGGGTGCTAACTTCTATCGAGCACGCCAGACAAGATCAGGGATTGTTCGCTGAGGAGCACCGCATTCTCCGCGCCGATACGGCGGAGGTGCGCTGGCTCTCGCTCTATGGACGCTTCTCCTACGATGAGAGCGACGAACCGGTGCGGTTCAGCGGGGTTTCGCTCGACATCACGGAGCGGAAGCAAGCCGAGCAGGCGTTGCACTGGCAGGCTCGCCGTCATGAGCTCCTCTCCGATACCGCCGCCCGACTACTTGGAAGTGAAGATCCTCAGGGTCTGGTCGAGGATCTCTGCCGAACAATCATGGAATTCCTCGACTGCGACGTTTTCTTCAACTTCCTGGCGGACGACGAAGCAGGGCGGCTGCGGCTCAACGCCTGCGCGGGCATTTCTCAGGAGGAGGTGCGCCAACTCGAATGGCTCGATTCCGGCGTAGCAGTCTGTGGCTGTGTCGCGCGCGATGGCCGGCGCATCGTGGCCGAAGATGTTGGGCACTCCGATGACCGGCGCACCGAACTGGTGAAGTCCTACGGAATCCAAGCGTACTGCTGCCATCCGTTGCAGATGCAGGGCCGCGTGATCGGCACGTTGTCGTTTGGGACCCGCTCGAGGTCCCGGTTCAGCACGGATGACATCGACGTCATGAAGGTGGTCGCCGATCTCGTGGCGGCGGCCATGCATCGTGTCGAGACGGAACGGGCGCTGCGCACAAGCGAACAGCAGATGCGGTTTGCCTTGACGTCCGGTCGCCTGGGCAGTTGGCAGTGGGACGTCCGGACCGGCGAGTGCATCTGGAACCGGGAGCATTTTGAATTTCTCGGCCTCATGCCGACACCGGGTGGGAAGGCTCACATCGATATCTTCGTGAACGCCATGCATCCGGATGACCGTCAGCCGGTGCAGCAAGAACTCTGGCGCGCACGCCGGGAGCGAACCCCCTATCAACCGGACTTCCGTGTCATCCGAGCCGATACGGAAGAGATACGATGGATTGCCGGACGGGGAGAATATGTCTTTAACGAAGAAGGAGAAGCCACCCACTCCTACGGTGTCATGACGGACATCACCGAACGCAAGCGAGCGGAAGAGGCTTTGCGGCAGAGTGAGGAATTCAACCGCAGTTTGATGAAGAGCAGTCCGGACTGCGTGAAAGTGCTTGACCTCGACGGCCATCTGCTGCTGATGAACGATCCGGGCCAGTGTCAGATGGAGATCGACGATTTCGCGTCGCAGTGTGCCGGCAAGGACTGGTGGAGTCTGTGGCCGGCTGAAGCAGAGGAGTCCATTCGCAGCTCGATCGCGGCGGCGGGGAGCGGGACAACCACTGCATTCGAGGCCTTCTGTCCCACCGCCAAGGGCCGGCCCAAGTGGTGGGAGGTCACCGTCAGTCCGGTCCGCGACACCGGCGAACGGGTTGTTCACCTGCTGGCGATCTCGCGAGACATCACCGAGCGCAAGCAGACCGAAGCCGAATTGACGAAAGCGCAAAAACAATTGCAGCATTGGAATGTCGAGCTGGAGCAGGCGGTGAGCGAGAAGACGGCTGAATTACGACAGTCGCAAGAGCGGTTGCGCGCTCTCGCAAGCGAGTTGACTCTCGCCGAACAGCGTGAGCGTAAGCGCATCGCAACCGAATTGCATGACCATCTGCAACAACTGTTGGTGTTCGGCAAAATCACGATCGGGCAAGGAAAGCGAATCGTGGCCGGCGTGCCGGGCGGTGACACCTTGCTGAAGCAGGTAGACGACATGCTGTCGGACGCACTCACTTACACCCGTACGCTTGTCGCGGACCTGAGCCCGACTGTTCTGCGGGACCACGGCCTGGCCGCCGCCCTCCAATGGCTCGGGTCATACATGCAGAAGCATCATCAATCCGTCACCGTCACCGTGCCCGACGGCGACGGACCGAAGCTCCCGGAAGACCAAGTCCTCCTCCTGTTCCAATGCGTGCGCGAACTGTTGATCAACTCCTCGAAACATGCGGCAACCGGTGAGGCCACCGTTCGAATGTCTCAGGCCGATGGCATGTTACGAATTGAGGTGCAGGACGACGGCCAAGGCTTTGATCTTGCTGCTGCTGCTGCTGCTGATATCCCTAGCGGCGGGATTTCGTCGAAGTTCGGCTTGTTCAGTATTCAAGAACGCATGAAGGCGCTCGCTGGGTCGTTCGAGATACAATCGGCGCCTGGACGGGGGACCATCGCGACCCTCACCTTGCCGTTTGCGAGCCATAGGGAGGAGCGCGTGCATCGGCTTGAGTCCTCTCACGTGCTCCCCCGTCCGCAGCACGACATCCAGCCACACGCGACAATTCGCGTGCTGATGGTCGATGACCATGCCATGGTCCGGCAAGGGTTGCGCTCCGTGTTGGATGCGTACGCGGATATCCAGGTGGTCGGCGAAGCGGGGAACGGGGAGGAGGCCATATGCCTTATGGAGCAGTTGAAGCCAACGGTGGTGATCATGGACATCAGCATGCCACGGATGAACGGCATCGAGGCGACCGAGCATATTACCCGTCGCTATCCGGAGACCGTCATCATCGGACTCTCAGTCAATGCGGCCGATGAGAACCAAGAGGCCATGAAGCGCGCAGGAGCGGTCTGCCTCATACCGAAGGAAGCAGCGGCCGAAGAGCTCTACGCTGCAATCCTAAGACGACGCAAGCAGCAGACAAGAGCCATTGAGTTGTAGGAGTCTGGCTTCTGAGGGATCGAGACCCGTCGGAAACGAGAAGAATGACGACGCCGGGAAAACCCATGACAGCAAAGAGTACAGACGACGCATCAGGCTGAATGGTCCAGTTTTTTTCGAAAGGACGGTCAGACAAAAGCAGATATACGTTTACCGAACGGCCGGTCTGGTCAGGTCATTGTGCTTCGAATTGTCGGCCGCGTTTACATCGATGCCGCGGACCGAAGGTGGTTTATCGAGATTCACGTATTGGAAGGTCCCGAACGGCTGAATCTCTTCGTCGTTCGGCAATTGACGACGGTTCCACCCTCCGCCGAGCGCCCGGATGAGCATCACCGACGTCTTGAGCAGTTCGGCTTTGATCTGTACAGACTCGATGCGTGCGATGAGTGTGCCCACCTGCGCATAAATGAGTTCCAGGCTGGACGCTAAGCCGCCAAGATACAGTTCCATGGTCAGCTCTTGTGCATGGAGGGTGGCGCCAACGGCGGCATCCTGCTTGCCGGCTGCCTCCGACAGACGATTGGTCAGACTTAGATTGTTTTCGACCTCTCGAAACGCGTTGAGGACGGTCGAACGATAGCGGTCTTCCGTCTCGCGGTAGGCCGACCAGGCCTGTTGCAATTGCGCGCGGCGATACCCGCCTTGAAATAACGGCAGTGCGACGGATGAGCCGTAGGAAAAGAAACTGTTGGCGAGGCTGAACAAGCTGATCCCGGCATCCTCAAACCCGCCTCCGGCCCGGAACGAGACGTTGGGATAAAACGCGGCGCGGGCAATCCCGATCGCGCGGTTGGCTTGCGCCATCTTGCGTTCCATCCCGGCAATGTCCGGTCGGCGCTCCAGCAGGGTGGAGGGAATAGTCTGCGGGACTTTAAACGCGGCCACTCGCAGTTCCGTGATTGGCTCGATGGTGAATCCGGCGGGGGCGCGGTTGAGCAGGATGGCGATAGCCTGTTCGGTCACCTGCCGATGGCCCTGGATCTGCGCGTACTTCGTTTCTGTGCTGAACAGAAGCGATTCAACCCGGGCGACATCCAGCGCCGAGGCGATTGCCCCCGCGAACTGGGCGTTCACGATGTCCAGCGATTCCCGATACAGGTCGATCGATTGAGAATAGATCGCGGCTTGCGCATCGTAGCCGCGTAGCAGGAAATAGTTGGCGGCGAGTTCGGCTTGCAAACTGAGACGCGCGAGTCCGTAGTCGGCGGCGCGTTCTTCGGCGCGATAGACTTCGATGCGCGTGGCATTGCGCAGAGCCGACCAAAAGTCCGGCTCCCAGGAGGCGATGCCGCCGGCGGCGACGGTCGATTCATACCGGGGAACGTCGGGTGGCCTGAACAGGTGCTCGATGGATTCCCGGTTGCCTGAGGCGTCGAACCCGAGGCCGATGCGGGGAAGGTATTGTGATCGCGCCTTCATCATCACATCACGCGCCTGCACGAACCGCTCGGCGGCCGCCTGCAAATCGGGGTTGGCCTCCATGGCCTGTGCTTCGAGCATGTTGAGTACGGGGTCGTCATACACCGTCCACCATTCCGAACGAAGTTCGCCGTCCGACGGCTTGGCTTCCACAAAGGGGCTCGACCCATGCCACGAGGCGGGCACCACGAACTGGGTCGGCTCATAGGTGGGCGACAGATCGGCAGCCGGAAAGGAGGAGCAGCCCGTCAGGACGAGCGTCAGCAGGACCACTCCGACTCGCCTGGACGTCGGCGAGAGAAGCGGCGCTCGCCCGGCGCTTTGTCTGCGAGTGCAAGTCATGGCGCCCCCGCGTCGATTGTCATGGTAGAGGTCATTCCTTGGCAGGTCCGTCCGTGCTGATCAGGTCATAGCCGGGCGCCGGCGTGACGACTCGAACCTTGTCGCCCTCCAGTAATGCGGCGCTGGGGTTGTTCACGATGCGGTCGCCCGCGGAGATTCCTGCCTCGACTTCGACGGCACTATCTAGCAAGCGACTGACCGTAATCGGCTGTAAGTGCACGTGGCTGTCTTCGGTCACGACAGCGACTTGCGTGCCGTGCTCCTGGAAGACCAGTGCGGTCGAAGGAATCGTATGGACTTTCCGGTCGACCGGCGCGGTGATTTCTACCTTGGCGTACGAGCCGGGCCAGAGGGCCCGGTCTTCGTTGTCGATGGTGAAGACGGTCACGGCCGTCCGTGTTTTGGTGTCGAATCCACGGGCGACGGTCAGGAATTTAGCCGTGAAATGGCGGCCGGGTAATTGCGGCACGGTCACGTCAGCGGTCAGGCCGGGCTGAAGAAAGGGACCGAACGCCTCCGGCACCGAGACGAACAGCCGCAACATGCTGACGTCGGCGACGGTGAACAGATTGCTGATCGAGCCGGGCGCGCTGATCGTGCCTTCCTTATTGACGTAGTCGCCGACGTTGATGTTGCGAACGGTGACGACGCCGTCATAGGGTGCGACGATGGTTTTAAACCGGATCAAGGCTTCGTAGTTGCGGACGTTCTGCTCCGCGGCCCGGACCCTGGCCAGCTCGGCTTTTGCGTTGGCTTCCTGGACCGAGATTGATTGCTCGGAGACCGCATGGTTTTTCCTGAGCGCCGTCCAGCGTTTGGCGGTCAAGTCGGCCAACGCATATTTCGCCTTCTCGGCCGCAAGATCCGCTCTGGACTGTTCATATTGGGCGTCGAGGGCCGGCGCGTTGATTTCCGCAAGGACTTCGCCTTTCTTCACAAGCGCGCCGTAGTCCTTGTACCACATCTTCACATATCCCGAGACTTGCGCGTAGATCGGTGCTTGAAACCAGGCCTGCACATTGCCGGGGAGCGTGATGGTTTCGGTTGCCGCGGTCGGGGTGGGATGGACGATCGAGACCGTGGAAACCGATTCTTCGAGCGTCTTTTCGCGCAGCAACGCGGCGTCGCTCTTGCTGGTATAGACCCGATAGCCAAGGTACAGTCCGCACAACCCGATCAGGGTGATGATCGTGAGTGTTCGACCAGAGGTGTTAGGCATGGGTGGTGACATCCTGCCGACCTGTTGATCGGCTGTTGTACATCAGTGCGTAGACGCAGGGCACGAATAACAGGGTAAAGACGGTCGCCATGAGGAGGCCGCCGATCACGGCGCGACCCAGTGGCGCATTCGTCGAATAGCCGGTCGCCATGGGCACCATACCGAGGATCATGGCTGACGCCGTCATGAGCACCGGGCGAAAGCGTGTGGTGCCCGCCTCGATCGCCGCTTGCACGGCATTGCCGTGCTCCTGAAGCCGTTCGCGGGCGTAGGAGACGACGAGGATTGAATTGGCGGTGGCCGTGCCCATGGTCATGATGGCACCGGTGAGCGCCGGTTCAGAGAGTCGTGTATGGGTGAGGAACAGGGACCACGCGATGCCGGCCAACGCGCCGGGCAAGGCGGTGATGATGATGAAGGGATCCAACCAGGATTGGAAATTGACGACGATCAGCAGATACACCAGCATGACCGCGGCAATGAGTCCAAAGATCAGCTCGAAGTAGGCGTCGTGCATGAGCGCCGCCTGGCCATGGATTTCGAGTGCGGCGCTCTTGGGCAATTCGTCGTGCATGGTCCGGGTGATCTGTTCGACATCCGCCAGCACGCCCCCGAGGTCGCGCCCTTCGGCGGAGACATAAATGTTGAACAGCGGCATGAGGTTGCCGTGCGTGATGACTCCCGGTGTGCCTTCCGCTGAAATTTCGGCCAGATTGCCGAGCAGCTGCACGTCCTGGTCGTTCGACGGGTGACCCGACGCTTCGATGGGAATGGTCTTGAGGCTATTGACGCTGTCAATCTGCGGCTGGGGCGTATACACGTTGATCAAGTAGGACATGCTGGTGCTGGGATCGAGCCAATAGACTTGATCGACCTGTTGGCTGCCGGCGGTCGTCATGAGCAGGTTTTCGGCCATATCTTTCAGGGTTCTGTTCACGCCGAGTCCGAACGTGCGGTTCCCTTCGACCGTGAGAGTCGGCGTGCGCATCGTCTGCTGAATCACCACGTCGGCCGATCCGGGAATGTCCCGTAACTTGCCGACCAGCTTACGGGCGAATTCATAGTTGGGATACATGTCCGGGCCGCTGATCTGGATATCGATCGGCGCCGGCGCGCCGAAGTTGAGAATCTTGGCGGTCAGATCGGACGGCTGAAACGTGAATTCGGTTCCCGGATAGCGCTCTCTCAAACCTTTGCGGAGAATATGCCGGTAGTCCCACACCGGAGACTTCTCGTCGTGCAAGAGGATCGTCAAGTCACAATCCTGAGAGCCGATGGTCGGAGTCGGAATGAACGCCAGGTTGTGCGGGCCCACCGGCAATCCACAATTGCTCACGATGTGTTCCACCTTGTCGGGCAGCAACTCTTCGATGCTGTTGGAGACCAGCGTGGCAATGCGCCCGGATACCTCGATCCGAGTCCCGAGCGGCGCCCGCAGATGCATTTGAATGACGCCTGACCGTATTTCTGGAAAATAGTCCCGTCCGAGAAAGTAGAACAGGGAGAGGGAGCACATGGCGACGGCCAGCGATGAGGCGACGAAGAGCCGCCGGTGAGCCAGCACCCATTCGAGGAGCGCTTCGTAGCGATCACGGAACCGGTTGAATCCGCGCTCGAACCTCTGTTGAAAACGGACGAAGATGTTCGATGCCGGGTTCACGGCGGACGGCTCGTGCGGTTCAGGCAGCTTCGGCATGGTGCGCCTTCATCAGGTATTTTGCCATGGTCGGTACCAGGGTGCGTGAAAGAATGAACGAGGCGATCATGGCGATGATGATGGCTTCCGCCATCGGCTTGAACAGGTACCCGGAGACGCCGCCGAGTTTGAACAGCGGCAGCCAGACGATGGCGATGCAGAGGGTTGCCACGAGCGTCGGGACCACGATCTGATTGGCGGCGTCGATGATGGCCTGTTCGAGCGGTTTTCCCATTTCGATATGGCGATCGATGTTTTCGATCATGACGGTCGCGTCATCGACCAGAATGCCGACAGCCAGGGCCAAGCCTCCCAGGGTCATGACGTTGATCGTCTCCTCAAGCAGATGCAGGCCGATGACGGCGATCAGAATCGAGAGTGGGATCGAGGTCCAGACAATGACCGTCGCCCGCCAGGAGCCGAGCAGCAACAGCACGATGAGGCCGACCAGCGCACCGGCCATCAGCATTTCGTGCAAGACGTCGAAGATCGAATCCTTCACGAAGGTCGAGGCGTCGTCGAGGAGCGTGATCGAGACGCCCTTCGGAGAGATTTGCTCGGCGCGCGGAATCATTTTCTTGATGCCGTCGACGACATCGAGCGTAGAGGCCTCCGTGCTTTTCATCGCGACGAGGATGACGGTCTGTTTGCCTTTCACGAGCACCGCGTTCTGTTGGACCCGGCCCATGAGGCGCACGGTGGCCACATCCCGCAGGTAGACGAAGGCATTCCCTTCCCGCTTGATCGGGATCTCGTTGAAGTCCTCGATTTTCACCGGGGACGCGTTTGTCTGGACGATCCAGTCCGTTTGCTTGATTTTGATGTCGCCGGCCGGCAGCACGAGATATTGCTTCATGAGGACGGCGTGAACATCCGCCGGCGTCAGTTGCCGGGCAAGCAGTTTCTGCTGATCGAGGTTGACCATGACCTGCATATCCTGACCTCCGTACGGGTGCGGCAGGACGATGCCCGGGACCGTGACGAGCAGGGGGCGGATGCGCATGTAGGTGAGGTTGTAGAGTTCCGCCGGCGTCAGGTGGTCGGAACTGATCTTCAGCATGGCGACCGGGATGGATGAGGGGGCGAGACGCATGATCATGGGCGGCGAAATATCCGGAGGGAGCGCCTTCACGACATTTTGAGAGATGCCGACGATATCCGCTTCGGCTCTGCCGACATCCACGCCGTCCTGCAGGAAAATATTGATGATGCTGCTGCCGAAATAGGAATGGCTGTGGATATATTTAATGCCTTCCACGGTCGAGGTCAGAAAGCGCTCGAACAGATACGTGATGCGTCCTTCCACCTGTTGCGGGAGCAGACCGGAGTAGATCCAGACCACGGAGGTGACGGGAATCGTGATGTTCGGGAAGATGTCGGTGGGCATGTGGATCACCGTTAGTCCGCCCATCAGCAGGATGAGGATGGCCATGACCACGAAGGTGTAGGGCCTTCGCAAGGCGATGAGGACAATCGCATTCATACGCGCCTCTCCCCACAAGTCCTGAAGTGCTGTGCCGTGTGCGTCACGTGATCCCTCATGAGCCTCAGTCAGATTTCGACTTCAGAAAGGGTCCGCATGTTCGCCGCTGGGATGGCCGCTCGTGTATGAGTGAGACGGTGTGAGTCGCAGCGCGCCGGATTGTGACCCAACGATCCGGTGAATTCAAGAGTGATGGAGCAAAAGGTATGCCGTTGTCTCAGTACGCATTATCCGCAGGGACTGAGAAGAGGGAACGATAGGGGAAGGAGCGAGGCAGGGGCAGAATTTCACGCGGCATCCTGCTGGCGCAGGATGCCGGCGATGTGAGCCAGTTGATCTGGTGTGTGTGAATTCGCACGGAGCGCAACGTGCGGAGGTGCGCGGTTTAACCGGGGCGAGCGTGTCGGAACGATGCCTGCGGATCGGGCAACATTGCGTGAAATATGATGATTGACTCCCGGGATGTAGAGGGCGCGCCGGATCACGTGATAGGCATTGATCTTGCGCATACTGCGGGACAGAGCGTGCGTTCCTCATCGCAGGGCAGAGCCAGTCAGCTACTATGGACGCAGACATTGCTCGGGATGCAGCTGAAGGTTAACGAAAGGATGGCGTAATGGGTATGCTGACGCAGATGATGAGGAAACCCGGAGCCGTGTGGTGTCTCCTGGTCATGGTCACGACTCTTGGCATGCATGAAGCACCGGCGCAGGCGGAACCGCTCACGATCGGAGCTGCGTATAGCCTCAAGCCGGTTTTCCAGGAAATTGTTCCGCTGTTCGAGCGGGAATATGGCACGGCCGTGCAGGTCGTGTATGGGCCTTCGCAGACGCTTCGTCGAGAGATCGAGCAGGGTGCGGCAATCGACGTGTTCTTGCCTGCCGCGGTTGAGGAGATTACGAAATTACAGAAACAAGGTCTGACAATCGGTGACAGGCCGCGAATCTACGGGCAAACCTCGCTGGTGCTGGTCATGTCGGCGACCTCACTCGCCACGCCGGTGTCCTTCCGCGAGGCCATGCCCAATCGCGCGACTCGCATTGCACTTGCCGATCCCAGGACCTCGGGGTTGGGAGATATCACGGCTCGAGCGCTTACGAAACTCGACCCGGCGTATAAGAATGGGTTCCGACCAATCTATGCCAGGCACAGCGAGGATGTGGTGAACGTCATTGTCCGCGGCGAGGCCGATGCGGGCATTCTCTATCGAGTCGATGCCATCAACAGCGGCCATGTGCGCATCATTGATGAACACCTGGCCGGCGCGCAGAGGCCGGTGTTGTTTGGCCAGGCGATGGTCTGGACCTGCCGGACCGAGTCGTTTGCGGCGGCGGAAGAATTTCTCGATTTCATGGTGAGCCCGCGCATCCAGAAGCTGTTGCTCAAATATGGATTTGAGCCGACGCCAAGTGCGGGAACGGGGGATAGAGGCAGGCCTGTTGCGCCATTGGTCGCAGGGGTGTCCGCAAGCCGTTGACACGCTGTGGTTTCGATCGAGCCAGGTTGGACGTATCACATTTTGTCAGATCACGTGAGTTTCGGCCGCACGTTTGTCGCCCACGACGTCACGAAGACGATTCGATCATGAACATGGATGAGACGATTTTCGACGAGCAGGTCGGTAGGGTATCTGTGACAACTCCTCGCCGCATTCAACGAGGAGTCTTGGCAGGGCTGTACGCCTGTTCCGGAACGTCGCGCGTCGTGGGTTCATCGTGCCTGATCAGCTGGCGTCCCGAGAGCATGCGCAGGCCGACATAAAACACCGGAGTGAGAAATAGGCCGAACAGGGTCACGCCGATCATGCCGGCGAAGACGGTGATACCGGTGGCGGAGCGTACCTCCGCGCCGGCGCCGTGAGAGAGCACGAGTGGAACCGTGCCCGCGATGAAGGCGACCGAGGTCATCACGATCGGGCGCAAACGCAGCCGGCAGGCTTCGAGCGCCGCCTCGACGATGCCCTTCCCCTGCAGTTCCAGCTCGCGCGCAAATTCGACGATCAAGATGGCGTTCTTGCACGCCAATCCCATCAGCACCACCAGCCCGACCTGCACGAAGGTATTGTTGTCACCGCCGGTGAGTTTGACGCCGGCGAGCGCGCAGAGCATGCACATCGGCACGATCAGGATCACCGCCAGCGGCAGCGTCCAGGACTCATACAGGGCAGCGAGGACGAGGAACGCTAATAAGATGGCCACGGGGAATACCAGCAGGGCCGCTCGTCCTTGCGACGCTTCCTGAAAGCTCAAATCGGTCCATTCGATGGTCATCCCGTTCGGCAGCACCTTTCCGGCGATGTCGCGAATCGTGTCCATTGCCTGTGCCGACGAGAACTTGGTCGGATCGGCCTCTCCCATGAAATCGGCGGCAGGATACCCGTTGTAGCGCAGCACAGGATCGGGTCCGTACGTTTGACTGAATTTCACCATTGAGCCGATCGGGACCATTTCGCCGCGGTCATTGCGCGTTTTGAGATTGGCGATGTCTTCGACCTTCCCGCGAAAATCGCCGTCGGCTTGTGCATAGACGCGCCAGGTGCGGCCGAACAGGTTGAAGTCGTTCACATAGGCTGAGCCGAGATAGATCTGCATCGTGGCGAAGAGGTCGGTCAACGTAATGCCTTGTGTCTTGGTCTTGACGCGGTCCACCTCGGCATCGAGCTGTGGCACGTTGGCCTGATAGCCGGAAATCGGGTAGCCCATCCCGGGAGTCTGCATGACCGCTCCCTGCAGGGCACCGACGGCATTTTGTAACGCCCCGAAACCCAATCCCGCCCGGTCTTCCACGAAGAGTCCATACCCCGCGCCGTTGCCCAGTCCGAGAATCGGCGGCGGCATCAACACGAACGTGATGCCTTCCTTAATAGCGGAGATCTTGTGATTCATCTCCTCGCTGATGTCCTTGGCGCTGCGATGGCGCTCGTCGAACGGCTTCAGGATGAGGAAGGCGAGGCCGTAGTTCGGCGTATTGGTAAACTGCAAGGGATTCAGCCCTGTCATGGCGACAGCGTGGGCGACGCCGTCCACTGTTTTACTGACCGCGACGACCTGACGCAGGACCGCATCCGTGCGGTCGAGTGAGGCGCCCTCCGGCAGCTTGACCCCGGCCATCAGATACAACTTGTCCTGGGTGGGAATGAAGCCGCGCGGCACCGCTTGGAACAGCATGCCTGTAACGACCAACAGTAGGGCATACACGGCAAAGACAGAGCCGCGATGTGTCAACGTGCGCGAGACGGTGCCCTGATACCTGTCGGAACTCGCCTTGAAGAAGCGGTTGAACGGCCGGAAGACCCAGCCGAACAGCCGCTCGATCAAGCGCGAAAGCGCGTCCTTCGGCGTCCCGTGGCTCTTGAGCAGTTTTGCCGCCAACGCCGGCGAAAGCGTCAGTGAATTGATCGCCGAAATAACCGTCGAGATGGCGATCGTCACGGCGAACTGCTTGTAGAACTGGCCGGTGACGCCGCTCAGAAAGGCCATCGGCACGAACACGGCGCACAAGACGAGCGCAATGGCGACGATGGGGCCCGAGACTTCCTGCATGGCCTGGTGTGCGGCCTGGAGTGGCGTGCGGCCTTCTTCAATGTTGCGCTCCACATTTTCCACTACCACGATCGCATCATCCACCACGATGCCGATCGCCAGCACGAGGCCGAAGAGGGTGAGCGTATTGATCGAAAATCCGAAGAGGTACAGCGCAGCAAATGTGCCGACCACCGACACCGGAACGGCGATCAACGGAATGATCGAGGCGCGCCAGGTCTGCAGGAATAGGATCACGACGAGCACGACGAGCAGGATCGCTTCCATCAGCGTCTGCACCACTGCCTGAATCGAATCACGTACGAACACCGTGGTGTCGTAGTCCGAGCGGTAGGTGAGACCGGGAGGGAAGCGTGTTTTGAGTTCTTCCATTTTGGCGATCACGGCATCGCGGACGGTCAGCGCGTTGGCGCCGGGCGCTTGGAAGATGCCGATGGGCGGAGCATCCTGATTGTCCAGCTGCCCGCGCAACGTATAGTCATTGGCGCCGAGTTCGATGCGCGCCACGTCGGACAAACGGACGACCTCGCCGCCGGTCCCGATTTTCAGCACGACATTGCCGAACTCCTGAGCGGTGCGCAGGCGGCCCTGGGCATTGATGGAGATGAGAAAGTCGGTATCTTTCGCGATGGGTTCCGCGCCTAGTTGCCCGGCCGAGACCTGGATGTTTTGCTCCCGCACGGCGGCGACGGCGTCCCCGGCGGTCATCCCGCGCGACGCGATCTTGTCCGGGTTGAGCCAGATACGCATCGCATAATCGCCGCTGCCGAAAATCTGCACCTGGCCGACACCGGGCAAGCGAGCCAGTTCGTCCTTGATTTTGATGTTGGCGTAGTTGCGCAGGTAGAGCGCATCGTATTTCCCGTCTGGTGATAGGAGCTGGACCATCACCAGAAAGGTCGGCGACTGTTTCTGCGTCGTCACGCCCAGACTGACCACTTCCGACGGCAGCCGTGACAAGGCCTGGCTCACGCGGTTTTGCACCTGGACCTGGGCGGCATCCGGGTCGGTACCAGGACGGAAGGTGATGGTCATCTGCAACACGCCGTCGGACCCGGCGACCGACTTCATGTACATCATGTTCTCGACACCGTTGATCTGTTCTTCCAGCGGTGTCGAGACGGTTTCGGCGATCACCTTGGGGTTGGCGCCAGGATAGATGGCGCGCACGATGACCGCGGGGGGGACGACTTCCGGGTACTCGCTGATCGGAAGAATAGGAATGGCGATCAAGCCGGCGGCGAAGATGA
Organism: Nitrospira sp. CR1.1; assembly: GCA_014055465.1. Taxonomy (NCBI): domain Bacteria; kingdom Pseudomonadati; phylum Nitrospirota; class Nitrospiria; order Nitrospirales; family Nitrospiraceae; genus Nitrospira; species Nitrospira sp. CR1.1. Next base: position 4,080 of record WIAF01000009.1, on the reverse strand, counting down.
CGATCGACAGCACGGCGGCGAAGATCGGCCGATCGATGAAAAACTTGGAAAAATCCACGGCCGGCCTCCCTATTGCCCGGCCATGGCTGTGGCGGGTGGCGCCGATGGTTTGCCCATCGGAACCTCTGCGGGGGCGACCGGCATGCCTGGGTAAAAGACTTTCTGCAGACCGACCACGACAATCCTGTCATCCGGCGTGAGGCCTGATTGCACGACGCGCAATCCGCCGACCATGCCGCCCAGCACGACATCTTTGCGTTGCGCCTTTTCTTCCTCATCGACCGCATAGACATATTTGCGGTCCTGATCGGTGAGAATGGCCTTGTCGTCGATCAAAAGAGCTTCGGCCTTCTGGCCGCTGACGAACTGCACGCGCGCGAAGAGACCGGGGGTTAAAATGCGGTCTGGATTGGGGAGCACGGCGCGAGCGCGCACGGTTCCGAGGGTCGGATTGACCTGCGTGTCGAGAAAGTCGACTCTTCCAGTATGCGGATAGCCGGTTTCGTTGGCGAGGCCGACGTGGACGGCATTGTCCTGCGCGCTGCGCTCGTTTTTGCGCTCCTGTTCCTTATAGCGCAGGTAGCTGTTTTCGTCGGCATCAAAATAGACATACATCGGGTCTTGCGACACCACCGTCGTCAGTAGGGTGTCGTCGGCGGTGGCCAAATTGCCGACCGTCACCAGGGCCCGGCTTGCCCGTCCTGAAACCGGAGCGCGGACCTCGGTGAAGGAGAGGTTGAGCTTCGCGGTGGCCACTGCGGCCTCGGCGGCATGCACATCCGCCGCGCTTTGCGCCTGCGCGGCGCGCCGCAAGTCGAGTTCTTCATGCGAGATCGCGTTGTCATTGATCAAGGCCTGGGCGCGCTTGTTGCGGATGGTCTCCAACTGCTGCGCCACGCGCGCGCGTGCCAGTTGCGCCTGGGCATTTTCCAATGCGGCGCGGTAGGGACGAGGGTCGATCAGGAACATCAACTCGCCCTGTTTCACATCCTGGCCTTCCTTATAAGCGACCCGGTCCACATAGCCGCTGGCGCGTGGGCGTAACTCGACCGTGTCGATCGCGCTGATGCGGCCCGTGTATTCGTCCCATTGTTGCACCGGTTTCGAGATCACTCTCGCGACCCCGACCTCGGGGGGAGGCATTTGCCCGCCGCTGCTGGCCTGTTCGTTGTTGCAAGCGGCTGCCGTCAGCAGCACTGCCAGCAGCCATGAGATATGTCGGACATTGCGCATAATGTACCTGTTGGAAGAGTGGTCGTGAACGAGGGCGTCAGATCCACATGGCATCGACGGTTCGTTATCAGTCCTGTCTGCAGTATCCGGCATGCTGTGAAGAATAGTCAATATATGAATGATGTATCTATGAATAATTTATGATTGAATGTTGTCGCGTTTTGAAGTACCGTGTCCGCACGATGAAACGTATGAAGGTTGCCCCCCGAATCAAAGCCAAGGAGAGGTTATCCGTCTCTCCCTGCATCTCGACGTTGCCGCGGCACCGGCTGGTTGAACTGCTGTGGAGCTTCGCCCCGGCCTATCAACGGTGGTCGGAATCGCTGTTAGTGGAAAAAGGGTTGTCGCCTCAGCGGTTGCGTATTCTGAGTTCAATTCATGAGCGCGGACCGAGAATCATGAGCGACCTCAAGAAGGAACTGGGCGTGACGGCGACCAACGTCACCGCGCTGGTTGATTCGCTCGAGAACGACGGATTGGTCGTGCGGCGACGGCATCCGACAGATCGCCGGGCCACCGTGATCGAACTCTCCGACAAAGTCATGACCGAGCTCTCTCCGCGCTGCACGGAGTACAAAGAACAGGTGGCGGAACTGTTCTCTGACCTCAGCGACCACGAATGCAAAACGTTTGTGAAAACGCTCGAGAAGCTCTGGAGTCGTTTGCAGGGGTAGTGGACAGGACAGTCGCAAAAAAGATTTTTTGCAGATGCCGCGGCAGAATTCAGGAAGGTTCGCGGTAGCTTCGGTTGGGCCACTTCGATTCAGCCTTGCGGTACGGGCGTGACGGAGGTTTACGAGTCACGAGACGCTTGAACAAGACGGCTAGGGTAACGAGCGACACGGTGGTGAATAGACGAGCGAACATGCCTCACGATATCGCCCTGCGACGAACATGTCAAACACGTGAGGGGTCAGCTCCATTGGGCATGCTGGTTCTGTTTCGGACCGGCCATCGCTAAACAGAAAGCGTTTGGGGACGACGTTCAGTCTGATCTCTTGATAGCCGGCTGACTCCAATGCCTCAATGACGGCCTGGTTCTTGGTCAGATCTAACATCGGGCCATTCCTCTCTCTCCGTCTATCTGTGATTCCAATAAGAATTGATCTGCTGCTGCTTCGGTCGCGGAGTATCTGAGAGCGCGCAAGGATTGCATAGTAGGGGCGTCGTAGCTCGCATGTGATGAATTGAACGCGAGAAAGCCCATATGGAAGACCGGGAATCAGTCATCTGTGCAGCGACCATGATGCGAGCCGCAGCCTTCAGCTTGTCGAATTCCGCGAACAGCGTGTTTTACTCTCGAAGTATGCGTGTTTATAACAAAAGGAGGATGTTCGCAATGTCTTGCGTCTGTTGATGGTGCCGACCACCGATGTAGCACTGCTCAAAAAAGCTCATCACCTCTCTCGAGGCACCTACCATGTCTTTCTCAAGAAATTGCAACGTGTACTTTTGACGTCTCCCCAGAAAACGACGGCAATCTAACACGAGAGTAGAATGGCGGCTTCGGCGGTCCTCGACGAAAGGAGTGGATCGATGAAGCGGTCGAAATTCTCCGAAGAACAGATCGTGTATGCCCTCCGGCAAGCCGAGAGTGGCACCCCCATCGGGGATGTCTGTCGGCAACTGGGCGTTGCCGAGCAAACCTTCTACGCCTGGAAATAGAAGTACGCGCACCTCGGCGTGAGCGAACTCCGTCGGCTGCGCCAGGTGGAAGAGGAGAACGCCCGACTCAAACGACTGGTGGCGGATCTCTCGCTCGACAAGCATATGCTCTCGGAGGCCCTGCGAAAAAAAGTCTGAGGCCCGCTCGCCGCCGGGAACTGGCCCAGTGGTTTCACGGGACGTTTCAGGTGAGTTGTGCGCGGGCCTGTCGGTTGGCGCAGTTCGGGCGGGCCTCGTGGTATCGAACCAGTCGCGCCAAGGATCAATCGGCCCTCCGGCTCCGCATTCGGGATCTGGCCCATGCCCGACCGCGATTCGGCTATCAGCGGATCTGGGTGTTGCTGCGGCGTGAGGGCTGGCTGATCAATCGGAAGCGCGTCCGACGATTGTATCGCCTGGATGGGTTACAGCTGCGCATGCGGGTGCGGCGCCGAAAACACATCGCCCTGCATCGTGGGCCGGCCCCGAGTCCAACCGGGCCGACCGAGCGCTGGAGCATGGATTTTGTCCATGATACCCTGGCCGACGGGCGGCCATTTCGAATCTTGACGGTGGTGGATAACTGGAGTCGCTGCAGTCCGGTGCTAGAGGCGAGATTCCGAATGACGGGAGAGACGGTTAGCCAGGTGCTTGATCGCGTCCTCGGGGAGGGCCAGGGGCCTCGCTCCATCACCGTCGATCATGGAACGGAATTCCAATCGCGCGCCTTGGAAGATTCGACGTCCCCCCATCTTGAGTAGCCGTAAGCTCCCCCGTCAAGGAGACAGTGTCATGGGAGAACTTCTGGCCTCCAATTGGGCCCGATACGTGGCGGGCGGTAGGCCTGCCAACGCGTCATGAGGCCGCTCTTCGTTATAACTCTGCAACCATTCGGCACTGATCTCTCGCACCTGATCCAACGACTCAAACACATACGCATTGAGGACTTCGGTTCGATACGTCCGGTTATAGCGCTCGATCAAGGCATTCTGATCCGGTTTGCCCGGTTGAATGTGCCAGAGCTGAATCGCCCGTTCCGCACACCAGGTGATGAACCGGTCGGCGAGGAATTCGGGGCCATAGTATAAGCGGAAGCGAGACCATACGCAGTTTATCTCTCCTCTAGAATGCAGGGATCCATTCACTCTAGCAGGAGGGAGACCTATGAGCCCCACGTTGGAGTCCTCGACAGGAGTCATCTTC